>JAHFKE010000130.1 GCA_023245515.1 Candidatus Levyibacteriota bacterium | reverse complement strand
AATATGAAGAGTATTAGCTTGATTGCTGATTCAAGGTTCTCGCTATCGTATGGCAGATCGTGTTCCTGCTTAAGCACATCAATTATAGGTTGCAGTGTCGCGATATCAGCACGTTTGATAGCTTCAAGATCTCCTACAAGATGCTCAATGTAGCTATTGTTGTAGGCTTTCTTTACGCCACTAAGGAAGCTCGTAAACTTCTGAAGGGCCTGAAGTGAAGGGAGCCTCCTACTGGACATGAGAATCCCCTTGGTTGCCTTTTTGGAATAAATCCCCACCACCAATCTCCCGCCAGTACTTGGCCAACTCCGCTCGACTGATCTTCATGACCCTGCCAACCATGGCGGCTTTCACTTTTCCTTCTCGGATAGCCTTACGGAGGGTATGTGGGTGCATTCCGACCAAGGCGGCGGCGGTCGGAATGCTAAGGGTCAGGGGTGCCTGTTCATCAGGCATGGGGAACACCTCCATCTAGGATGAAGATTATATCTTGTTACATATTGTTATACTGCGCAACTCCTAATGCATTGGCTGTAGGCTTTATAGATCTCCGCGATAAAGTTGGGACAGGTTTCGGCTGATCCTATTCGGTCAGGTGGTAAGGCCGCGATTTTTTCCTCGAAGATCTTCTTGATGCTGATCTTTGATAGCTCTGATTCAAACCTTGCAAGAGCTTCGTCGGTTCTATTTTCTGGTTTGGAGTTGAATACAGCTAAATCTACAGCAAACCCTAACAACGACTCTGTTTCGCTAAACTCTAGTTTCTGTGGGTTGATATTTTGCCCCACTAAGATTGCTGTAAAGTGTTTGGAGCAGGATCCTATTAGTGACTCAGTTGCTGGAATGTCTTTCTTGTTCAAGATATTCTTGATGGTCTGATCAGACCAAGTTTTTTGGTAGAGAGCTATAAATACTTCGTCTGAATCTTCATCGTTTTCCTCATCTTCTTTTTCTGATGCACGTTTAGTGAATGCCGTTATTGTCTGTTTGAAGATCTCTCCAATTGGATCGTAGAAGCCGTGTTTGATGATGGCGTTATAAAAATTGTTGCACCAGTCACAGATAGGAACGGCTTCACCACTGCGGTTTCTAGGGAGGTCATTAATGTCTTCGATGTAAAAGATTACACCCATTGGTATATCGTGTGGGCAGCTCCAACAGAGTGTTTGGATGCGATCAATTTCTGTAGAAGAAATTTTCTTGAATTTTATTTCATCAATGGTTTCTATTTTATTTTTCATCGGACTAAATCCTCCAGATTATTGTGTTGGCTGTAGCTTAAATAGTGAGACTTTCGTTCGAGTTTGAGATAGCTAGATTGTGTTCATAGCCGGTTGTTTTTTCTTCGGAGATGTTCAGAAACTGCTTCATGCGAGATGAAAACAAACAGAACTCGATGCTCATCTTCGCGATAGGCCAGCCTGAGTAATTGAACTTTTCCCTTTCAATCTCGTCCACAGCATCGCTGGCATTCTTCAAACCGTTCTGGAGCTTCTTGAAGAGCTTATTCCCAAGCTCCAACTGCTCTTGCACATCGAGCGCAACCTCTGCACCAGCAGTCTTGGTCTGCCTCACAATGTCCTTGGTGCTTTGAATATCCTTGCCGATGACGGCTGGGAGGATTTTCTTCTGCTCTTCCGGGGCTACCTTGATAAGCTCATCAACCTGGGTGTCTCCGATGTCACCGCGTTCCCATGCGTCTTTGACCTCTGGGATAGCCTTCTCGCCACGGGCGATATTTTGGTGGATTATGCGTGTTCCCATACCAGTTTTTTCAGCGGTATCTTGAACGAACGTCGGTGCAGATTCTGCGCTCACGTCATGGCCAAGTTTCCTATTAGTCGCCAAAGCCTGCGCTTTGCCCTCCTCGGTCTCCGGGTGCTTGATCAGGTACAGCCGCTTCCTCGTGGACAAAGCATCGGCCAGCATCCTGCCGTGCAGCTCCCGCCGCACCACGTTGTCGTCGATGGCCATGATTTGGGTGTCGATGGAGTCCATCTCATAGCAGAGAACTGGTATCTCATCGCCCATGCGGCCTTCAGCCTGGAGCCTCTTGAGCGCGGTATACCTACGGCCTCCGCAGACAAGCTCAAGGTCTTCTGTGACGATGAGGGGGTTAATGAGGCCGACGGCGGCGATAGACTGCATCAAGTCCTCAACATCTGAGTCAAGGCGGAGAAAGTAATCGTCGGCTTTGTTGAGCTTGATGGAGGCGAGTGAGACTATCTGGATCATTTTTGACCCCCATTGAATTTCTTTTCATTAGCGTTAAGGAACTTTTGAATTTTTATCAATGTGTGCAGACTTGGCTGAGATTGCGCCACCCAGTGCCGGATGGTTTCAACCCTTAATCCAATAGTCTCTGCCAACGCCTTTTCGCTACCAGCCTTCTCTATGCCAGCCTTGATGATGGCCATAGCCTGATCTTGAATATCACCTTGCTCCACTTCTGCTTCTCCTTCCCCGTTGAAAGATGGTTTACTCTTATTCCACCGGTCCTCATGGCAGCCGGTGATTATGACTGTAAAATAGGCTCCCTTTGTAAAACGTTTTAAGTCCCG
>JAHFKE010000049.1 GCA_023245515.1 Candidatus Levyibacteriota bacterium | reverse complement strand
TGTAGTACATTCTTGAGGAATTTTCCTGTCCAGGATTTGGAGTTGTTGGCGATGTCCTTGGGAGTCCCTGTGGCTACGATCTCGCCTCCCTTTTCTCCGCCTTCAGGGCCAAGGTCAATGATGTGGTCAGCATTCTTAATGACGTCTAGATTGTGTTCGATGACGATGACGGAATTGCCTGCATCTGTAAGCTTTCTGAGCACATAGAGCAATTTCTCAAGGTCTGCAAAGTGAAGACCTGTCGTTGGCTCGTCGAGCAGATAGAGCGCATCACGACCCTTTTTGGAAAGCTCTGTAGCGAGCTTGACTCTTTGGGCTTCTCCGCCTGAGAGTGTAGGAGCTGGCTGGCCAAGCTTAATGTAGGATAGTCCGACATCGTTAAGTGTGCTGAGTCTGTGAGCAAGTCCGGGAACGAAGGAGAAAAAGTCGAGTGCCTCGGTGACGCTCATGGCCAAAACGTCTGCGATATTTTTACCGTTGAACATAATTTCCAGCGCGTCATGGCTATACTGCTTACCCAGACACACTTCGCAAGTAACATAAACGTCAGGCATGAATTGCATTTCTATCTTGATCTGCCCCTCACCCTGGCACGTTTCGCAGCGGCCACCCTTGACGTTAAAGGAAAATCTCCCGGGGCCATATCCGCGCATCTTGGCTTCTTTGGTACCAGCAAAGATGTCGCGAATATAGGAGAATGCGCCGGTGTAAGTAGCAGGATTACTGCGGGGGGTGCGACCAATGGGGGATTGGTCGATGGAGAAGACATTTTTGATGTTCTCATGCCCCTGCATCTCCTTAAATGCGCCCGGCTTTTGTGGATGGTATGCATTTTTCATCTGCATCAAGGCGTGGAAGAGAATATCATTGACGAGTGTCGATTTGCCCGATCCCGAAACTCCAGTGACGACAACGAGTTTGTTCAGGGGAAACTCAGCGGTCAAGTTCTTCAAGTTATGCTCTGTAGCTCCGATGATCTTCACACTCTTCTGGTCTTCGGGCTTGGTAGGCTTATTACTTGACTCGACCTTTATCTTTTTTCTCCCGGATAAATAAGCTCCTGTTATTGAGTTCTTGTCTTTCTTGATCTCTTCAACTGTTCCCTGGGCAATGATGTGTCCTCCGCTCTCTCCTGCACCTGGGCCGAAGTCAAAGACATAGTCGGAAGCTTCCATTGTTTCCTCGTCATGCTCAACGACGAGAACGGTGTTACCTAGATCGCGAAGTTTCTTCAATGTCTCAATTAACTTGGCGTTGTCCCGCTGATGCAGACCAATTGAGGGCTCGTCCAAGACATAGAGTACGCCGGTCAAGCCGCTGCCAATTTGTGATGCCAAGCGAATACGTTGTGCTTCACCACCCGAAAGACTAGCTGCCATTCTGCCAAGAGTGAGATATTCCAGACCCACATCAACGAGGAATTTCAATCGCTCGCGGATCTCGCGCAAAATCATTTTGGCGATTTCATTCTCGCGACTCGACAGGACAGTTGGGAGATTGGTGATGAATTGCAAAGCATTCTCGATAGAATAGGCTGAGACTGTGACAATAGATTTATCATCCAGAGTCACTGATAGCGCTTCTTTTTTCAGTCTTCCACCCTTACATTCAGGGCAGACGATGTGCCGCATGAATTTGTCTATTTGGCCTCTCATAAACTGAGAGTCTGATTCGGCATACTTATTCTTGAGCTCTCCTGAAATACCGTGGAAAGACTCTTTGATCATGGTATCTCGCCCCCAGCGATTTTCACCTTCAACCTCATACTCTTTTTCGCCTGTGCCGTTGAGCAAAAGGTTCTTATTCTCTTCAGTCATGTCAGAAAAGCGTTTGTTCAAGGGAATATTATTTTCTTTGCAGAATGCTTTAAACGTCCTTGAGAACCAGGTGTCATGAGAAGTGATGTTGAAAAAAGGAACGATGCCGCCTTCGCTGATGGTCAGGTTTTTATTGAAAACCAAATCGGGATCGGTGTGCAGCACTCGTCCCAGACCAGAACAGTTCGGACATGCGCCATGTGGTGTATTGAAAGAAAAAATTCTGGGTTCTACTTCTGTTATGGAAATATTGCAGACGGGACAAGCGAATTTTTCGGAAAAAAGCAGGTCTTCCATATCCTCAGGTTTCTCAGGCATGGTGAACGATGCGTCTTTGACTATAGCTATGGTCATCTCGCCATTACCAAAGAGTGAGGCTTGTTCGATGTCTGTGGACAACCTGGTTCGTTCGGTTTCTTTGGTGAGTACCAATGAGTCAATAACGAGGTCAATCGTGTGCTTGTTGGTCTTTATGAGGACGAGGTCTTCTGAGAGATCATAGATTTTCTTATCAATTCTTACTTTGTTATAGCCGCGCTTTTTCAGACTGTTGAAGAGCTCAGTGTATTCGCCACGCCTGTCTTTGACGAGTGGGGCAAGGATAAGCATGCGCAAGTCTTTTCTGCCTACTTCTTTGTGGGTCTCAAGAAGCTTATAGATCGCATCAACAATCTGCTCCTTGGACTGTCTGGCAATCTCCCGTCCACAATTGGGGCAATGCGGGTGGCCGACACGGGCAAAAAGCAGTCGCATGTAATCATAAATTTCTGTGACTGTCCCAACGGTAGAGCGGGGATTGTGCGTCGTTGATTTCTGATCAATAGAAATAGCAGGCGAAAGTCCTTCAATGAGATCGACATCCGGTTTCTTCATGGTACCGAGAAACTGTCTGGCGTAAGAGGACAAGCTCTCCACGTAGCGTCTCTGGCCCTCTGCATACACTGTATCAAAGGCAAGCGAGGATTTCCCACTACCTGAAAGCCCTGTCAAAATAACGAGTTTATTTTTAGGAATCTCAAGATTTAGATTCTTTAAATTATGTTCTCGGGCTCCCCGAATTATTATCTTGTCCATAATATAGTTTGACTACACATTATAGCCCAATTCTGAAGCTATAGCAAACGGGGTGAGTACGTAGGCGAGAGCTATCATTGACATATCTTATAAGATAAACTATAATGCGCTTAATAAATTATCTATGGGAAATAAAGAAGGACAAGGCAGATTTAGAAGAGCGCTTGAGAGAGCTTCAAGTGTTCTCAGGAGAAAAACCACACAAGAGCCTCAAGCAACTGAAGAAGTAATAACACCTAGGTTTGGGATTGAAACAGGCAATGATCTCGGTGCTGTTGCAGAAGTCTTCAGGGCTCCAAGAGTATATGCAGAAAGTACTGATACTCAAATTTCATTAACGAAAGAAGGAATGGAAGCATCCAGCGACTATACTATCGTTACGAGGGGATCAGTGTCTTTTCTTGCCGACAAGTCAGGAAATATTGTGAGTAAGGGATATCATGAATTTAAGGTCTTTACCGTGACAACTGAGCAAGGAGCCGAATTAAAAGGAATTATAGGTGAGACGGGTGCTTTAAAATATGCACTCAAGCCCCCAACCGAGGATAATTCTATGTTCGAGCCTTCAAAAGAAGGATTTCATGACATGGAGTATCGTGGTGATCTAGGTGGAGTATTTGTGACGAGAACGGGCGCAACAAGCACCATCGTTGACGGAGAGGGTAGATCTATTACCAACGAGTATCATGAAATCTTCTCAAGAGATAACAAATTATATGGAAAAGTAGGAGCAAGAGAAGAAGAAATTCAATTTCGTCCTCAGGTAGAAGAGTCCTCTTCAAGAAGTGGTACGGTAACACCAGACGAAATTGATGACGCACCCCCTGTAGCATTGAAAGGTCGAGGTTCAGAGTTGGTGAGAAAAAGAAAAGAACTAGGAGTTGGAGGAGTTGATATATCTGCAAGAGTAAGAGACGTAGTGCGTAGTCGACCTGTTTTGTCGGACAGCGAGAAACTAGAGTTTGAGCTGAGAGGCCTGGAACACAGAGAACTAGGTCGGCATCAAGCAGAACAAGGCATCATACCCCAGAATGCCGGTAATGCAGGATTTTATCTGGATGAGCAAACAGGTGCTTTGACATTTGGTGATCCCAAAGATCCGAGAAACTGGCTGGAGATCACTATGGATTCACAAGAGGGAGCACTTAAAAGTGAAGGAGCTGATGAACATCCTCTTATTATTGCCAGCCGTCACAATATCGATCCTAATCAACGTTGGGACGATCTGGGAATGTTCATGGTAGATGGGTTACGAGCAGCCGGAGCGTATCTGGCAAGACGTAATCAGACAACTCTTACTGATACACTTGATACACTAGATGCCTCCAGGCAGTGGACAGGTAAGCCCGCTCCTACAGATAAAGAAGGTTTGAAGGATTTTTGGCGACATGCCTATATGCAAGGGATCGGCACGTTCCATCTAGACAAGCTCGCCTCTCAACAAAGCGGGACAAACGCTTGCAACCCCTCTCCTGGTACATTCCATCTAGACAAGCTCGCCTTCCAACAGGATCAAGGAATCGGAAATGCTGATGAAGTCAGAAGACAGGTAGATGCGGTCACAATAAATTTAACACTCGATCCTGTGTCGGTACTCAATTCTCTTAATGCGGCTCGACTTTACGCAAGTGAGCGACCAATAGAGAGGGCAAATATTGTCTATAGACCGAAACTCAAAAGTGAAGATCTCAATGCATATACACAAAGCGCACTTGAGGTGCTCGCGAGTGATCATGTTCTGGAGAGGCCATATGCTACATGGGCATTACTCGCGCAAGCTTCCTTGGAAAGATCGGGTACATCGCTTACCGCACCTCTTACTGCGACTATTGATAAAGAGGGGGATGGTAGTTCTGTCAAAGATGACGGGAAAGGGACGTTGCAGAAGCTGGATGAGATAAATGAACTTGTCGGTGAAGTAGTGGGTAAAGAATGGGACGGTTGGGAAAAAGGTCTCCAGCACTTTGATCTTGAGGATGCAGCTGGGCGAATAAGTGGAGCCCTTGAGTATGGAAAAACTGCATTTTATTCCAGTTATGATGATAAATATAGAGAGCCTTACAAAGAGCGAGAGAGGAAGGAAGAATTGGTAAAGAAGGTTCGAGAGATGGTAAGTGATTTGAGAAAATAAACCGCTCAGCCTCCCAAGTTCTTCTTTACAAAACCCTGGGAGGTTCTTTATAATGGGTCTTGTTCTCATCCTATTCATGTCAAGAACTTTTTACAAAGCACTTGGAAAAACAGAGACATGGCCTGACCTCACAGGGATTTATGCAAGCTCACTTACTTATGATGATGTCTATCTTGTTCCCCAAAACTCAAACATAGCTTCTCGCTCCGAAGTAGACACAACTATTACAATCGGGCCTTATACCCTGACTAAGCCTATTATTACAGCTCCTATGGATACTATCTCAGGTGAGAAGATGATACGCGAGTTGGCGAGACTCGGAGCGCTCGGGAGTCTCCCTCGAGGTAATTTTGCAGAACGCTTAAAGATCTGTAAAAAATTGGTCAAGGATAAAATCCCCTGTCTCTACGCCATCGGTCTTAAGGAAGGCATAGAGGAGGCAAGGCAACTGACTAAAGCAGGAGCAAAATTGCTTGTGATCGATGTAGCCCACGGTGGCTCTATCCCTGCGCAGAATCTTGCTCAAAAGCTAAAAAAGAAATATAAAAATATCTTTGTGATGGTTGGCAATATCGTTACCTATGATGAGGCGGAGTCTTACAAGAAGCATGACATCGACATCGCTAAGGTCGGTGTAGGGCCTGGAGGCATGTGTACAACCAGAATCGTCGCAGGTAACGGCTTCCCGCAACTCTCAGCAGTCTTTGAGGTGACAGAGAGCGGCCTTCCCGTAGTTGCCGACGGAGGTATTAAGCAGCCCGGAGACTTCGCAAAGGCAATTGCCGCGGGTGCGACGTGTATGATGGCAGGAAGTATTTTCGCGGGGACGGACGAAACACCAGGAGAATACACGCCCTCAGGAAATAAAGTGGTGAGAGGGCAGGCATCAAGTGAGTATATGAAGGATCAAGGAATCGTCACGAATGAGTTCCGCGCTGCAGAAGGCGTGAGTGTGGAGGTGCCACCAAAAGGGCCCGTGGAGCAGGTAGTGAAGCGGCTCATGGGAGGACTGCGCAGTGCTATGACGTATGCAGGCGCAAGAAATATTCCAGAATTTCAGAAAAAAGCACAATTCATCATCGTATCCAGCTCTGCAAAGGAAGAAGGGAAGCCATGGATAAAATCGATGTAGTTCCTCCATTTGTCAAAAAGTTTGATTTCCGCGGTATTTACGGAAAGGCTATCACTGATGCCGACGCATACTATCTAGGAAAAGCGCTTATCAAAACGATTCCTCTTAAGAAAATTCTCCTCGGATGGGACAGCCGAGAGTCGAGTAAAAATCTAGCTCTTAATTTTATCAACGGTTTGAGAGGGGAGAGTGTCGAGATTTTTTACATGGACAAATGTCCGATTGACTATATAGCAGCAGGCGCAGAGGCTTTCGATTTCGATCTATCAATTATGTTCACAGGATCACATAGTCCTTGGTATTGGACAGGACTGCTGATGCATACAAAAGGCGGCGACTCAGTTCAGGGTGATACGGTGAAGACTATCATAGGGCATTACTATGAAGCCTCGAAAGAGCCGTACGAAAAAAGCGTCGTGGATTTATCGGGATTTAAGAACTTCTACACAGAGCTCGAGACTGCATATGAGCAAAAACTCAAGACGCTTCTCCCTCTTGGGAGAATAAAGGAACTCAAGGTCTTGGTAGACCTAGGAGATGGATCAGGCTCGCGCTCTTTGTCTCTCCTCGAAAAGCTTCTGCCCCAGGTAAAATTTGCCCGTATTAATGACAGGGGTGTTTATGACGGATCCTCAACTCATATCGCTGATCCCTCCGAAGTCGATAATATGAAGGAACTTATGATTGACACCAAAAAAGGCGGTTATGACTGTGGATTTGCTTTTGATAGCGATGCAGACCGTGTACTCGGGGTGGACGAAGAAGGAAATTACCTCAACGGATCATTACTAGGAAGTGCGATGATCGAGTCTTTTACTACGCTAGGCTTCAGAGATAAGCTGTTTGGCTATTCTGTAGATTGCGGGCCTGCAATATCTAACTCTTCGCAATCTTTCCCGGTACCCGTGGGAAGATCGGTTCTCAGAAGAATGATCAGAGACGATACGTTGGATTTCGGGGTAGAAAATGTCGGACATTTTTACGCAAAGGATTTTTTCATGACTGACTCGGGGACTTTTTCAATCGCTGTCATTTTACACTGGATGAGTATAAATGGCAAACTATCAGGACTTAAAGAAAAATACCCCGATGGTGAAAGAGAGCAGATCTTTATTCCGGTACCACCCGAGGAGAAAGATAATACTAAGCATCTCTATGAAGAGATTAACAAGAAATATAAGAATGAAAAGAAGATTGAGGTAGATGGACTGCGTTATGAGTTCGTGGAGGAAAATCATATTGTCTCATGGTATGCGCTACGACATTCAGGGTATGAGCAGATCGAGAAGTTTTATTTCGGCTCATTACGAAATGATGATTTTATAGCCATGAAAAAGACTTTTGAGGCTTTATTTGAAGCAAGAAGGATTAAATAAGGATTTATAGATGGCACTAATGCGATTGACACGAGTCTCATAGTGTGTTACTCTCCACACATGAAAGAGCATGGTGTTGACGTAGAAATTTGTGGAGGACAAAGCTGTACATTTTTGGGAAGAGATGTATTCCAGAAGATTGCAGAAGGTACTTCAGGCATGCAAGGTGTACAGGCTACAAAAGGTGAGTGTCGAGGCAATTGCCATCTTGCTCCGAATGTCTATGTATCCGGACAAGATGCTCAGGGTGATCCACAAGAGATACACTTCACCCACGTTGACCATAAAAAAGGTAAAGGAGAAACATCTTCAACCAACGTTCTCTTTGAAGTCAAAAAAATTCGGTTCATAAAGCAAGTAAAAATCCTCACATAAAGCCCAAAATAACAATGACTTTCTTCCTTAACTAAGAATAGATGTGGTTCTCGTACATGTGCTATACTTTTAGTAATATGTCTGTTGAAGTTGTTACTCAAATCCTCTCGGTCTTAGCAATCATAGCTCAGGTAACTACGTTCACACTTCTTCT
>JAHFKE010000048.1:4617-8169 GCA_023245515.1 Candidatus Levyibacteriota bacterium | reverse complement strand
CCTCTGGACAAGACTCTCTCTGAATTTCAGGGCAAAGTAAATATCTCAGAAGGAATCCTTACGGTTGTGGATAGAAAATTTGGGAAAGGTTCTTTATCAAGCGGATCTATAATTTCATTATCACCGCTGACAGATAAGAAAAAGATAGAGCTTCTTGTTGTTTCGTTTCCACAGGGATCAGATATATCTCTTGATGGGAATATAATTGGGAGCACGCCACTTCTTTATAAAGATCTAACAGAATCTGACCATGTGGTGAAAATTAAAAAAACTGGTTATAAGGAAAAAAGTGTCAGGATACGAGCCTCATTGGGATATAAGTTGACTATCGCAGGTTACTTAAGCATAGACACAGATGCCTTAAGTGGCTCTATAGCTCCGCAAGCATCGACTTCTGCAGTCCCCTCCATTTCTATAGCGCCATCGCCAACGCTTTCAGACAGTAAGTCAATCAAAGTAGGTGGTCAGGTTGTCATTCTTGATACTCCAACCGGTTTTCTACGAGTAAGAGAAAGCCCATCCCTAGGCTCTGCTGAGGTAGCTCGCATAACTCCAGGTGGTACGTATTCATTGCTTGATGAGAAGACAGGGTGGTATGAGATTAAGCTAGAAAGTGGTAGCACCGGGTGGATAAGCTCTCAGTATGCGCAGAAGCAGTGAGAAGAGTATCAAGCGTATCAGAGGGGTATCAAGGGCTAAAGATAGAAAGCACTTTTCCACTAACTAATAAAGTAGATAATAAATACAACGAGTATCGTCCAAGATATAACAGAGGTCAATAACGGACGATCGGAGAACAAAACTCTTTCAGGACTCTCTCCCTCATCTTTTTCATAGATTTTTTGTAAGTAGCGCATCAGCCCATAAACTACAGGTATAATTGTGATCATTAGCCATTTTCTTTGGAGATATGTTCCTAGAATATCGGCTGGTATGAGATCGGTTTCTAGCATAAGCCCTTTGGGATTTTCAAAGAAGGTAAAGAAGGCGTAAGAGATAAATGTGGAAGTTGCGAAGATTGAGAGATATACGTCCAGCATTTTTTCATTATAGTGAGAGAGAGTTTTTCTTGTTGTCGCAATGATTGCCTCTGCTGATTTGTGATTGGAGAGAAGCGTGAGCTCAGACCTTCGTTTGCCAATAGCCAGAAATAAAGAGAGAGAAATGACAGTAAGAAAGAGCCATGCTGAGATATGAAAGCCGCTTACAACTTCTCCTGCAAAAACCCTAAGAATGTACCCCCCTGCTAAGGTCAAAATATCAACAATCTCGATGTTTTTAAGAACTGCGGAATAAGAAAGGCTTATTAAGAAATAGATAAGAGCTATAACAAAAAACCCTGGAGATATAAGATAACTGCAAGCCAGAGATCCTACAGCTAATAGGATTGCTATTGCAATAGCCAGGTAGATGGGGACTTCCTTATTAGCAAGGGGGCGAAATTTTTTGAAGGGATGTAGTCTATCTTTTTGAATATCAAAAAGGTCGTTGATTACGTAGATTGATGAGGAAATGGCGCAAAAAATCATGAAGCCATACGACACCTGTAGAAGTGCTTCTATATTAAATAGTCTTCCACTGAAGAGAATAGCGGCAAAAACAGCAAAGTTCTTTATCCATTGCCGGGGTCTAAGTAGGCGAAAAGTATTACGAAATATTTTTTTCATGGTCTTTGTTGATGGCCATATGTAGGAAAAGTAATGCCCCTCCTGTTATGGTGACTACCATAATGATAGCAAAGAGTTTACTTTTACTCTCTAGTGTTAATGCCACCATTCCCAATATAGCAGAAATACACCAATAAAAGAAAGCAATTTGTTTTTGGCTATAGCCAAGTTTTAGTAAGATATGATGCAGATGTCTATTGTCCCCTTTTAATGGGGATTGCTTGCTCATAATCCTTCTAATAATTGTAAAAATAAAATCGACGAGAGGTACTCCCATAACTAAAACTGCAGTTGCAAGCTTTGCGCTTGATAGTATAGAAACAACTCCCAGGAGGAGGTAGAGGGACGTTGCTCCATATCCCGGAAAAATCTTTGCAGGATGAAAGTTAAATATGAGAAAGCCAAGAGCGCTCCCCGCAATGATAAAGGATAACTTTGTATCGATAAATGCTCCTCCGCCTACCGCGTTGAGCTTTAGCGTTAGAACGCCAATAACAATGGCAGATATGGCTACAATTCCAGGCATTTGACCATCAACGCCCTTGCTCCAATTCAACATATTCATTACCCACATGAGCCAGATCACAGATACCAAATCGGAGAGAAGCAGAGCAAAGGGGAGAAGGGGAATCTGTAGTCTTATCGCATCAAGATGTATGATATCTCCTCCAAAAGGATTTGTAATAAAGTGTATGCTCACGCCACTCGCGACCACTATGACAGCAGTTAAAATGTTAATGAGGAAGCGCAAATATGGAGAAATATCTTTTGACTGAGCGTTCAGTTTGTCGTCAATGACCCCAATTATAAGTGCAAGAAAAGAAGCAGAAAATATAGCGATAATAGTTGGAGAGAGCGGTATAAAAAAGAGACTCGATATAAAGGCGCCAAGAAATAAGGGAATACCTCCTCCTCTGGGGATTGGCTTTGTATGAATAATGGCAGGATGCTTGTGGAGTTTTGGGTCATCAATCAGGCCAAGTTTTTTGATAACTTTGATAGAAATAAAGGTTAACAAGATAGTCGTAATGAATGATGCTACGAAAGGGAGTAGGATTATATCGTTAGAAAAAAAGTTCATAGTCACAGTACTAATTGGAGTGTGCGAAAAATAAGAATGGCTGACAATAAGGCAATCAGGAGGGATGCGATGCTTAGCATTCTCGATATGAGAGGAATTCTCTCGTACAATTTTGCTAAAAGAGTAAGGTTGAGGAGGCAAAATGAGGTTGCGATAATAACAGGGAGAAAGAGTGCTAATTTGCTTGCTAATCGACTTTCGCCCCATGGCATTTGGTTAAAAAGGGGAATAAGCTCGGGGAGAGAGAGATAAAAGAAAACTATGCCAGCAACTTCAGCGCCCAAAACAAGAGCAGTAAGTCCCATGCCCCACTTGATTATTTTATCTGCTTTTAATTGTTTAAAAATTGCGCTCATAGACAAATGCTTTCTCCAGCACAACGCGCATGCTATATTCTTTTATCCGAAATGGTACTGAGGTAGCTTCTGAAAGAATTATAATATACTTAGGTCTTGTAAGAGATAGTATTTTTTGCGTATCTTCAAGAGCCCTTTCGCTTTGCGTTATATGATAGGCAACGACATACTTGCCAGGCGGGAGTCTATGTGAAAGGGCATAAATTTGAGCATTATTTCCCCAAATGAACACTTTATCTGAAGCAGTCGTATGTGTTCTTATGAAAGAGGCTACCTCATAATCTCTGGGAGTTTTTTCATCAAAAAAAGAATAGTAGGAGTTTAAGTTTCTTTGTCCCGTCACAAAGAGAGTCGCATTCTGGTAATATGAAATCGTTTTTTTAAGATTGGATAGCCAAAAATTTTCTTTCACAATAAATACTGTGAGCATTAGTAGTCCTATTACTAT
>JAHFKE010000048.1:0-4607 GCA_023245515.1 Candidatus Levyibacteriota bacterium | reverse complement strand
TAACTCGCGTATAAATAGTACGGATGTAAAAAGTGAGTCCGACAAAAAGGCAGAAACTTGGAAGAAGTACAAGTAAATAATGAGTATATGGGCGTTGTGAGAAGAACGCATTAAAAAGAGAGAATAAAAACCACACTATGATAAAAAGAGCTGTCTTTGAAAACGTATCCCTCTTAAGAAGAATGAATAAGCTAGCAATCGAGAGCAGTGCTACTTTTAACATCAAGAGGCCTTGGGGGATGTTGAGGAATTTATTCCCATAGCCTACATAGTCAACGTTTCCTGCAAATGCTGCTTGCAGGAAGTCTTTGAGAGCTCCCTGAGAGGCGAAGTAGAGAACCGTAATGAGGAAGGGAGCGAAAAAGCCTACAAGAAGAAGTGCTGCTTGAGGAATCAGGGTTTTATGTGTTGACCTGAGAAAGGACCAGGATATTTTTTGGGGTAAATGAATGACCAAAAAGAAAATCAAAAAAGCTGCTAGGTCAAATATTGCGACTATTTTAAAGAGAAAAGCGATACCAAGGAGAAGACCAGGGAGGAGAGTCGAGAATTTTTTCTTTTTTGAGATGGAGTAGATGAGGAATGCTGCTAAGATGATGGGGAGGAGTATGAAGTTTTCAGCATTCGCGATGTTTCCTTCAAGAAAAGGTGTTGCAATCATGATTGCAAAAACCGAGGTTGAGATGATGCTGGTTGATAGTTTTCGGAAGAGTTTCTGAGAAAGACAAAAAAAGACAATAGTTGAAAAGAAACCGACAAAGAGCGATATGAACCGTATGGCTTGCTGGTCACCATTGATGAGTGCATAGACGACATAGAGAAGAGGGGGCTTATTGTCCCATATCTCGCTGTAGAGTAGACGACCACTGTGCATTGCCTGGCCTATTACTTGATATATTCCTTCATCCCCATACCAATTTGGTTCAATAAGCGAGGGAAGTCGCAGGAAGAAAAATACAAGGCAAATTACAAAAAGAGACCAAAACTGTTTACTTTTTTCAAGTTTGGTAAGAAATTTCATATTCAAAGGGTGTCAAGTGTATCAGGGGCAGCTAACGAGAAATAGTAAAAGCTCTTGATACTCTTGATACCCTTGGTATCTTTGATACTTTAGATTATTAGACTTTATCTGTCACCTTATATTCCATTCTCTTGCCGAGCATAAGCTGTGTATGAGATATGAGGGCAGGTAGAGCAGACAGGAAGAAGCCCACGATGGGCATCAGTAAAAATTCAAAAGGGAAAAGGATTTTACGACGTAGAGGTAGCTTGATATTTTCAGGCCTATTTTTATAGTCGATATAGAGCATAGCTAGGAGGGCAAGTAATGTGGTATTCAGTATGGCGCCTGCAATTTGTGGAACACTGTATCCAAGACTTGTTCTTGAATATACAGGATTTATCACTGCCATGATATTAGCGGCAATTGTAATGATGAACCAATTTACGGGCCACAAAATGTGGTCTAATAGAACGTGGTAAATCAGGCCAGTTTTTCTTACAAATGGCACGCCCGGTACGGTAAACCACCATTTGATAAAAAGCGGATCGTCGGATACTCCCCAAGACCAGCGGCGCTCTTGTGTGTACTTGTTCTTCAAGCTATTAACGTATCCGACAGAGAGCGCTGCATCCATTGAGGTTTTGAGAAATATCGGATCGCACCAAATTTGCCCCTTCTTCCTGAAGAATGCTTTAAAGAATATGCGGTAGTCTTCAGGGATGACGTCAATATCCCAGAAGTCAATTTCTTTTAAGAGTCTAAAAGAGAGTGAATATGTGGAGTGCGTAATGAGGCGATCTCCTTGAATCAGCAATGCTGTTCTCCAAAGCCCCCCGAAAAAGGAAATGATTCGGGTTGGTGCAGGAACCTCCCAGATATTACTATAGCGTACAGCTGATTGCCAGAATTTGTTGTAGCGTTTAGGGTCTGAGAGGAAATGGTATGCCAAGTAAGCAAAATATTGCCTATCAAATATGGAGTCAGCATCAACTGAAGAAACCGTTGCGTAGTTGATATCGAGAGTCCCCTCCTCGAATAGTTTTTTATATGCCTGTCTTCCTGCATATGCCTCGTTTGATGATTTGCCTTTTACCTCTCCTGGCACATCAGGATGATAGGTGGCGAAAATACTGCCGAAGCTTTGTTTAAATTCTTTAATAAGGATCTCGGCTCGATGCTTTGCTTCAGTTTCTCTTTCTTCTAGGGCCAGCACAATATGAAGTCTTTTTGGGGGATAGGTTTGTTCTGTAAGCGCTTTAAGAGTTGCCCTGATTTTCTCAACCCCTTCTTTATAGTTGGGAATAACAAGGATATGGTGGGTCTTATTCAGAGCGGAGAATGCTTTAGATTTCTCGTACCAGTCTTCTTGTTCAGCTTGCTTAATCTTCTTGCTTGCAACAGAGAGCATGATGACCAACGAAAATGATTTATAAAACCAATAGACGTCAAAAAAGAGGATAAAGTAAGCAAGGAATGTAGGGAAAAAGAGCGATCCCCAGATTGGTGCGAGAATAAGCGCCCAAGCGATTGATCCAGGCATTAGCTCCAAGAGGCGTCGTGTTTTTGTAGGATAACGAGTAAATAATTTATCGAAAAAACTTGTCATAATGAAAACGTAAAATGTAAAGCGAAAATGCACAACAACAGTTTGAGTCTGAAAACTAAGTTATATTTTGTGCTTTTATCTTTATCCTTTTAGTTTACTAAATACATTGTATACATTTTTATCTGTTTGTTCCACAAGCGCTTCAAAAGAGAGGTTTTTTAGGTTCGCTATGAATTCGGCTGTGATTATAGCATACTTAGGCTCATTTCTCTTGCCTCGGTGTGGTATGGGGGTTAAATAAGGACTATCTGTTTCGACAAGGATTCTATCAAGAGGCGTATACGTGGCGAGATCCTTAAGTGTTGTTGCTTCCCCCGGGGCCAAGCCTTTATAAGTAATATTTCCGTCGAAGCCGATATAGAAGCCCATTTCTAAGGCAGCCTTAAGTATGTCCATGTCCCCTGCAAAGCAATGAAACATGCCGGGGATGTCCTGCAGTAAGCCTTTGTGTTCTTGCAGGATTTTTATTATATCTGCTCCTGCGTGGCGATTATGGATTTGCAGGGGAAGTTTGGCTTTATGAGCGAGTTCAATCTGCTGGATGAAAACCTCCTTCTGGATCTGAGGATCAACTATGCCATTTGATTGATAGGAAAAATAGTCCATACCTACTTCGCCAATACCTAAGACTTTGGGATGTTGAGTAAGCGCTTCTAGCTCTTTCAGCCATCCTTCCTCAAGTTTGTCTGCGTGATGTGGGTGGATGCCAACTATTGCGTAGAGTTCCCTATATTTCCCAGCGAGCTCAACGCCTTTTTTGCTTGATTCAATGCTGGTTCCCGTGTTGATAATTTTAGTGATCCCGCTTGTTAGTGCGTCTTTAATGACAGTATCATAATCATTTTCAAACTTGTGAAATTGTAAATGGCAATGGACGTCTATCATTGGATCCTCGGGAACAGTGGTGTTTGGCTCTTAATTTCCGGCCCCTTGAACTGCTCAATAATTCTTTCTGCGGCTTCTGGCATGAAGGGTCTAAGCAAAATTGCTATTTCCTGAATTTGGTCTACGCAATGAGCGAGGACGCTTGATGCTTTCTGCGTGTTGGTTTTGATAAGCTCCCAAGGTTTTTCTTCGTTGATAAAGCGATCGACAGCTGTTATTTTTTGCCAGACAAAGCTTAGGGCATCAGGAAAGCGATATTCCACAAGCGCTTGCTTATAGTCACTGTCATCCATGACATGTTCTTCTGTTTGTTTTTCTGAGCTCATTTCTATATATTGCACTGTCTCGCAGAGCTTGGCAACACGAGCAACGAGATTGCCTAGGCCGTTGGCAAGGTCTGCGTTGTAAGCTTGCTTTAATTTCTCTTCAGAAAAATCCCCATCGCTAAACGGTGAAATTTTCGCCAAGAAGTAATATCGTATTGTATCTGCGCCATAGGTTTTGATTAATGGGAAGGGGTCAAGTACGTTACCTATGGTTTTGGACATTTTTTGGCCGTTAACGGTAATATAGTCATGAACAAAGAGTTCTTTGGGTAACTGAAGCTTGGCGGACATCAGGAAAGCCGGCCAATAGATTGCATGAAATCGTAGTATTCCTTTTCCTATAACGTGCAGATCAGCAGGCCACCATTTGTTATACATCTCCTCATTCCATCCGAATCCTACTCCGCTTTGATAAATATTCAATGCGTCAAACCATACATACATACGTTGGTCAGGATCATTTGGGACTGGAACTCCCCAGTCCTTCGCGCGTTTGTTAGTTCTGGAGATGCTAATATCTTGGAGGCCCTGTTTGAGAAATGCAAGAACTTCGTTCTTTCGAAATTTCGGTACGATACTCAAGGTGTCTGACTCGATGAGTCGGACAATCTTATCTTGATAAGCGGAAAGTTTGAAAAAATAATTTTCCTCTTCTACTCTATCCAACTTTTTCCCAGGATGCTCAAAGCACTCTCCGTCCTCATTCAATTCTTCAGGGGTATAGAAGGCCTCACATCCTATGCAATAGAGGCCTTTATAGGTCTTTTTATAAATATCGCCTGATTTT
>JAHFKE010000129.1 GCA_023245515.1 Candidatus Levyibacteriota bacterium | reverse complement strand
AAAACTAGCCGGATTCATGCCAAGTAGTCAGAATAAAACAGGCCTCGGAGGCGGACTACTTATTGGCTTCTCTGTAGGACTACTCTGGACACCTTGTGTTGGTCCGATATTGGCTTCAGTTATTTCTCTTGCCATTACAGGAACTGTCACCTTTGACTCTTTCCTTATCACATTCGCCTATTCGCTAGGTACAGCGATTCCGATGTTCTTGATAATGATTGGTGGTCAGAATGCGCTTCGTCGTGTTCCATGGCTACTCTCTAATCTAGGCAATATTCAAAAACTATTTGGTGTATTAATGATTTTAACCGCCATTGGAATATTTCTAAATATCGATAGAAAATTTCAAACGTTCATTCTCGAAAAATTTCCCCAGTATGGATCAGGACTTATAAAGATCGAGGACAATGACGCTGTGAGAAGCCAACTTAACAAAAAGCCAGGAAATGAAACAGACATGGGAAAGCCTCTATTTGACCTGCAATCTAAAGGAATCCTAGCGCCGGAGATTCTTTCTAAGGGGGAATGGTTCAACCTACCTACGGGCAGCTCACCCCTAACAATGGCAAATCTAAAAGGTAAAGTTGTCGTAGTAGACTTCTGGACATACTCCTGCATCAATTGCCAAAGAACCCTCCCTTATCTTAAAAAATGGTATGAAAAATATAAGGACAAGGGGCTAGTCATAATCGGAGTGCATGCACCTGAATTCGAATTTGAAAAGAACCCTGAGAATCTAAAAAAGGCAATTGCCGACTTTGGCATCACCTACCCGGTCGTACAAGATAATGACTTTAACACGTGGAGAGCATATAACAATAGCTACTGGCCCGCGAAATACTTTATCGATAAGGAAGGATATATTCGTCATACACACTTTGGCGAAGGAGAATATGATGAGAGCGAACGAGTCATACAGGAACTCCTGAAAGAAGCAGGAGCAAAAGACATATCAGACAAAACAGATAACCCCAAATACCAGATCTACGCTAGAACTCCTGAAATATATCTAGGCTATGGGAGAATTGAGAATGTCGCATCTATGGAGCAAATTGTGGAAGATAAAGTAGCTTCCTACACTGCGCCAGCAATACTACGTGATAACGCGGGGGCTTTTCAGGGTAAGTGGGCGGTAATGAAGGAATATGCCAATCCTCAAAAAGGTGCGCAATTAGATCTGAACTTTGAGTCCAAGGAGGTTTTCCTCGTAATGCGATCAACTAAGGACGCACCGGCAAAAGTGAAGGTGTATGTTGATGGAAAAATACAATATGGCGGTGTCGACAATAAAGACGGGATAGTCACTGTTGACTCTGATAAGCTTTATAAGCTTATCAATCTTCCCGCCGCCGGCAAACACCTTCTCAGGCTTGAATTTGAAGATAGCAACGCATTCCTCTACGCATTCACCTTCGGTTAAAACTTTCGTCAAGCAGAACATTCCCACATCACCAAGCCTACATACACTACATCTAGTATATTGACCGGCATGCACACACTTGTGCTATTATTTCTTCATTAGAACTCGTCAAAAGTTCCGAAAGCTGTGACCCCTTGGGAATTCAGCGCTATGCCGTAACTGTACAGTCAGATCGCAGACTTTTGACCTATTGGATCTATCCTTCGAGCAAAGGAAGAGGGCCTTAAATTTAGGCTTCTCATTTGAGAAGCTTTTTTTATCCCCAATATTCTTCTTTGCCGGCAAATTATGAAATGCACATCCTGTGAAACAAATCAAAGCCGCACGATAAGTACGCGAATAATTAAAAAGGATAGTGTGGTCAAGAGACGACGTGAGTGCGCCCGTTGCGGTAAGCGCTTCACTACTCATGAATACATCGTGACTACCAAATAAAAGTATTTATGTCAAAATCAAAACAATTATCAAAAAAGCTCATATTAATCTCTCTTATCAGTCTAAGCGCTGTGTTTTTCATGCTGTCTTTCAGTGTGAAAGCTCATACGAGAGAAATCAAGGTGCCAGAAGTAAAGCAGACAGTTGAAAAGAAAACTGCTCAAAGCAATACCACTAAAGAATCGCCTACTCTATCACCAACTCCTTTTCAAATCATCGCTACACATTCTCCTACCTCTCCTCAACAGCCAACTGCAACCTCCGCAGTAGTCACCGCTACGCAAGCCCCATCACCTGCTCAGCAGCAACCAAATCAGATTACAGTCACCATAAATGGCGCGCCTTCTTTTACTATTACCACAACAAGCAACTCAAACCAATGCGACGTATTAAAGAAAGCTTTTGACGAAGGAAGAATCACGAGCTTAAACATGCGCTATGACAATAACTTAAATACCTATGGTGTTTATCAGATAAACGGACTGGGTAGAGAAAATCAAGTTTGGTGGACATATAAGGTCAATGGTCAGAGTCCGACACAGGGATGCAGCTATGTAAAAGCCAATAATAATGACTCGGTGACATGGAAATACATCGGACCAAACTAGAAAATAATATGGAAAAAATATTGATCAGTTTTCTTCTAACCATTATTATGCTCGCCAATGCTCAAGATGCATGGGCAGACACAGTCTCCGATAACGCCCTGAATTACCTAAGAAGCAAACAAGATGCAAGCGGAAGAATCACGACAGGATTTAG
>JAHFKE010000138.1 GCA_023245515.1 Candidatus Levyibacteriota bacterium | reverse complement strand
TGTCTTTATTGGAGTTAAGCAAAAACGATTTACCGACATGGATGTTTCCAAGAGAGAACAACGACCTCTCCTCTTTTTGCTTTGTAGCGTTATGGGAATCATTTATCTTATTGGTCTTCATATCTTTCATGCCCCATTTGTTTTATTTGTCGTGACGTGGGGTATCCTTCTTGGTATCATTGCTGTTAGTATTATTAATAGGAAGATAAAAGCGAGCATGCATGTTGCAACCATGACGGCAATACTTTTGACAGTTTCTTTCGGTTATGGTGGGTACTTTTATTTATTACTTTTGTTGCTTCCGCTTCTTGCGTGGGCACGATTAAAAACAAAACGGCACACATTATCTGAGGTTATTGCGGGAGGAGTAATTGGAAGCGTATTGTCTTTATCTGTTTACGGAGCTTATATCGCTGTAAAACTCTTATTGCATAAGTAATGTATGATTAACTTTAAAAAATTCTATAAATCAGTCTCCTATGCCGTCGAAGGTATCCGCTATGCGTTTCATAGTGATCAGAATCTTATTATTCACTGCTTTATGGCGCTCTTTGTCATCCTTATGAGTCTTGCGCTCAGGGTTACTCCTTTTGAGATGGGGATTTTGGGAGTCACAATTTTGGTTGTCATTTCTGCTGAAATGGTCAACAGTGCCATTGAAAAGATGGTTGATTTGATCACCAAAGAACACCGAGCAGAAGCCAAAATTGCTAAAGATGTTTCTGCTGGGATGGTCCTCCTTACGGCAATCGGTTCTGCAATTATTGGTGTGCTCATCTTCGCCCCCTACCTTCTGAGGTTCTTTCGATAGCTTTTTACTCCAAAGTTTAGTAAAATGTAGCCATACTTTGCCGAGTCGCCCGCCTCGCGTCGGCTCGCCTAGCGAGTCGAGGCGGGTCTAATGGTAGGACATGAAATATATTGTGTATGTTCTTTCAAGTTTTAGTTGCAAAAAAGAGCTATGTGGGCTTGACTGATAACGTAGAGCGGCGATTAGAAGAACATAATGCAGGTATAAGTTACTTTACAAAGCAACATCGTCCTTGGAAAGTAATTTATACAGAAGAATTGAATACGCTTTTAGAAGCAAGAAAAAGAGAAAAGTATCTTAAATCTGCAAGTGGCAGACGATTAGTTCTTAAAAAATTATTTACATAGCTGTCGAGTCGTCTAATGGTAGGACAACAGATTCTGGATCTGTTTATTGGGGTTCGAATCCCTGCTCGACAACAATGAAAGAATGTTAAGACAAGAATCTCCTGCCCTCCGACTATTATTAATATTCCGTTTTGATTTGCCATGATATTTTTAGGAATATAACTCGATTAATAGGTTTGTTTTTTATTCTCCTATTGACTTCCTTCTATTTTCATATATACTTATTTCATGAGCGATAGCTATAGCATAAAAATTAATCGACAAGAAGGAATTGTAGAAATCACAGGTGAAGATAAAGAATGGGTATCAACAAAATTGACTGAATTAAAAGACGTTTATACGACATTTATTCCCCAGGTGAGTCGACAAGAAAGTAACCCTGAAATAACTCCCATAAAACCGAAAGTAAAGGCGGCAACTAAAAAATCGGGAGTATCTACTTCCTCAAGGCCTCAAAAAAATTCAGAATTAGATTCAAAGCTGAGTATTGATATAAAGCAAAAGTTAGCAAGCTATGTAAAAGAACGACAAGGAAGTTTTGATGGATCCCTACCTTCCCAAGCCGCAATAATAGCAAAATTTTTACAAGAAGAGCTAAATTGGTCAGGAGTAGATCCTAACGACATGTATACTATTTATTCAACAATGGGATGGAAGTCACCTGGAAATATCCGATCGCAGCTTAATAATGCATTTTCTCGTAATAACTACTTTGCAAGCATCACAAACGGGAAGTATGTTCTTAGTCTCAAAGGAGAGAACTACGCAAGCCATGACTCACTCAACGCACCAGAAGCTATCTAGTCTTCTTAGTAAGCTTCCAAATCAACTCTCTGTAGCTGTAGAGGCTGAATATCAAGCGATGGTAAAAGCTTACGCTTCTAGAGAGTGGGACGATGTTCAGACCGCCGCCGGACGATTTGCGGAAGCTGTTTTAAGAATTTTAGAATTTCATACTTCTGGGTCATACACACCAATTGATGGGGTACGTAAGCCTAACCGAAAAACCGTGATAGGTAATGCCAGAAATGCCACTAATCTTTCTCCAACTCTTCGACTACAAATTCCTTCTATGACAGAGCTACTAATGGATTTTAGAAATAACCGCAACGCAGCTCATCTGGGAGACATCAAGCCTTGGCATGCTGATGCAATAGTCGTTACACAGATAACATCATGGATCGTTGCAGAGTTGGTGCGATTAGAAAGTAAGATAGCAGATGATGAGATTCAGAATATAATTGATAATTTGGCTGAATTACCTTCCCCGCTTATTCAAAGAGTTGCTGACGTCCCTATTGTATTAGATGCATCCTTGCGGGCAGAAGATAAAGCATTGATGTTATTGTTCGACGCTGGTCAGGCTGTTGACGCAAAGACACTATGTGCCTGGAGCGAATATAGTAATACTACTAGATGGATTAATCAAATTATAAAAAAGTTGGTCGGAGAAAAAAAAATTTATGTTGATAAAGCTAACCAGGTTCATTTATTGAGCCCTGGACAGAA
>JAHFKE010000047.1 GCA_023245515.1 Candidatus Levyibacteriota bacterium | reverse complement strand
TCTTTATTTAGAATTGCCACCTTTGCATGCTTCAATAATTTGGCTTTTGCTTTTACATATTTCTCAAATGTCTTGTGATAATCAAGATGCTCCTTGGTAATATTCGTAATAACACCAATGTCAAAATGCACCCCTGCGACACGATGTTGATCAAGCGCATGAGATGTCACTTCCAAAACAACATACTTTACACCGGCCTTTTTCGATCTCTTAAGATATGATTGAATAGCGAACCTCCCGGGGGTTGTTACATGAAATCCGATATCTGAAGCCTTGTCATTTATCATTGCGCCTACACTTGAAATGAGTGCTGCTTTTTGACCCGAATGGACCAGTACCTGATAGATGAGACTGGCAGTTGTCGTCTTGCCATCAGTTCCCGTGACACCGATGATCGTCATGCCTCGAGAGGGGAATCCATAAATAATATTGGCCAAGACGGCTTGGAGAAAATGATAGATATTCTTAATATATCGAACCATAGATAAAGTGTACTTATTATACTTAATTTATAAGCCAAGTGCAAAAGCTGTGTTATAATATTATACATGAAACCCATCATTACTTATGAAGATTTTGACAAACTTGACCTGCGCGTTGGGACAGTTATCGACTGCGTAGAAAAAGAAGGATCTGAGAAACTCCTCAGACTAACTGTGGATTTCGGTGAAGAAGGGACACGCAATATTCTTTCAGGTATTAAACAATGGTATAAGCCTGGAGATCTCAAGGGCAAACAATTTGCTTTCGTCTTCAACCTGGCTCCCAGAAAAATGATGGGCGAAGACTCAGAGGGAATGATTCTCGCAGCAGATGGAAAAAAGCCACTACCCCTGAAGCCAAGATCTAAGGCAGAAGCCGGAGCACAGATTGGATAATTGACAAGCAGCACAGATCTAATATATTGATACCTAATACGATGAAACCCACTGAAGCATACAAACATTGTCTCATCTGCGGAAATACACTTGTTCCCAAAGAAGACTTCCTTGAATGTATCCAGTGCCACTACAAACAACACCTCAATCCAACACCGAGTAACGCAGCGATTATAGAAAACGGAGATGGAGAAATTCTTTTGGTAGAAAGGGGACGTGAACCTCAAAAAGGATATTGGGATTTACCAGGGGGCTTTATGGCAGAATATGAAAGTCTAGAAGAATCAGTCAAAAGAGAAATAAAAGAAGAATTGGGAGTAGATATAGAAGTAGACGACATAATCGGTGCTTATCCCGATGTTTATGATTATCAGGATATTCTTGTACCTACCATATGTATTGCTGTCTCCGGAAAAATTACAGAAGGAGAATTGCATCCCGCTGATGACGTTGCCTCTTATAAATTTTTCTCAAAAGAAGAGGTAGTGCAACAGAAACTGGCTTTTAAAAGCCTAGATCAGGCACTTATAGACTACCTAAGACGTAAATAACGCTCGATTACTCCGTCGGTGCAATTCCATAGTAGTTCAATATATTCTTCGCTACCTTAAAGAAAATTGGAGCTGCTGTTTCTGCTCCATAAATTGACGTCGTAGGCCTATCGATAATAACAAGCATGAGGAACTTTGGATCATCTGCTGGCGCAAAGCCTACGAAAGAAGCAATTGTTTTATTCGCATCATAATGACCTTCTACGGGAATCTGTGCAGTCCCTGTTTTGCCTGCGATTCGATAGCCTTTAGGCTTTGCCCACTTCGCCTCACCTTTATCAACTGCATTTACCATCATCTCAGTCATAACCTTGGCAGTCTTGGAAGAGATAGGCTTACTAAGCACCTTGGGTGGAATCTGTATCTCTTTCCCATCAGCTGTTTGGATCATGCGTACAACATGAGGCTCCATACGTTGACCTTCATTCGCGATAGCAGAAAAGGCAGTCAAAAGCTCAATGGGAGTAACAGTAATCCCCTGCCCAAACGTAGCAGTTGCTGCATCAATGGGATACCACTGATCGCGTTCCCGCAAAGATGCCAATGCTTCACCTTGCAGATCAATCCCACTCGTCTCACCAATCCCAAACTTCTTAAAATAACTAAGCATCCTATCAAGACCCAACTTGCGTCCTGTAAACACCATTCCAGTGTTATCGGAATGCTGAATTACCTGCGTCATAGTCTCATCAGCTGTATATTTGTTGTCCCATGTACGAATATCATATTCTCCTATACTAACTGGCCCTGCACAAATATCACACTTTGTATCCGGCTTGATCAGGCCTGCATCAAGCGCTGAGGCCATAACAAGAGGCTTAAAGGTCGAACCCGGCTCATAAGTATTGGCGATAAATGGATTCTTATAGAGATCATCTGAATACTCTCCGTAGTGTCGTGGGTCAAACGTCGGAAAAGAGGACATAGCAAGTATGCCGCCTGTCTTGGGATCCATGACAGCTGCCATGCCTCCAACTGCACCATACTGCTCTACTCCTCTCTTTAACTCCCGATCAAGTATAAATTGTATCGTGCGATCAACATGGAGAACAAGATTCTTGCCATCTGCCCTCATGGCATTATCGTTCATCTTGGCGAGAATAGGACGATCAGATGCATCATGAATGACAATCGCAACTCCGGCCTTACCCTTTAATTGCGTTTCATAATATCCCTCGAGTCCAAAATACCCTCTATCCAATGCCTTATTATCTTTTCCCACAAAACCCAAAAGGTGAGCGCTCATTGATGCCTCAGGGTAAAAACGAATACTCTGCTCCTGAAAACCAATACCAGGGAGATTGAGCTCTTCTATTTTGTTTTTTACATCGTCCTCAACATGCGTCTGAATAGGAACCCAAAAACGATCGAGAGCTAAAAGAGCACTGATTGAAGCAGTATCAACAGCAAGTATTGGAGCCAGCACATCGACCAATCTCTCTTTATCTTTTACCTCCTTTGGGTTAGCAAAAATCAAATATGACAATTTATTCGCGGCAATTTCAAATCCGTCTGATGTCTTTATTTCTCCTCTGTCTGCTGTCAATGTAATTTGTCTCCCATACTGGGCTTGACCTAAAGATGCAAGCTCACCTGCGCGCACCACCTGCCAATAAAAAAGTCGAAGAACAATAAGGAAGAATAAAAAGACAAAAATAAATAAAATAAGCCGGAAACGTACCATACTTTATATTGTAGCGATTTTCAACACACTACGCACCTACAAGCGGGGGCATCCCGCTCAGCGTGATGACAGGACCCGCGATCACTGCTTGAGCGCCAGGGGAAGTGGCTCTGATAAATAAACCTGCGTCTTAGCCTCTACGAACCCTAGTTCCTTCGCCTTTGCTTCAATGTTAGTGAAGGAAGATGCCTGGAGGTATTGCTCTTTCAAGAGTTCGTTTTGCTTCTTTTGCGCCTTCATTTCTGTTTCTAAATTCGCAAGCTCTATACCTGTCGTCGAGATGCTGTTTACCAATGCAACCCGCGCCACAGAGAGCACAACAATGATAAAAAGCAAACTTGAAATAATAAATATTGGTCTTTTCATAGTTTTTCAAAAATTCTCAATTTCGCACTCCTCGCCCGCTTGTTGTGCACAACTTCCTGCTCAGTTGGTATAATCGGTTTCTTCGTAATTATCTTCCCAAGTCCTTCGCTTTCAAAATCCTTAAATGCGTGCTTTACAATCCTATCTTCCAGTGAGTGAAAAGAGATAACTGCCAATCTCCCCCCAGGAGCAAGCAATGCTACCGCCTTTGGCAATACCTCTCGCAAACTATTCAACTCATCATTAACCGCGATTCGCAGGGCCTGAAAAATTCTTGTCGCAGGATTGCTTTCCGACTTGGATCTTGGCGCTACCTTACTGATAATCTGCGCCAATTCACCCGTCGTCTCTATCGGTTTTATTTGACGGGCGCTGATAATACTTTCAATAATGGGCCGAGAGCCCCATTCTTCACCCAATTTAGTAAATAACTCATACATCTCTCCTTTCGTTAAAATATTTATCAGATCAGCCGCTTTGACATTAAGCGTTTGATCCATCCGCATATCTAGCGGGCCTTCCTTTTGAAAGCTAAATCCCCTCTCAGCCGTATCAAAATGATGGCTAGAAACCCCAATGTCCAGTAAAATCCCTACTACGTTCTCAAACCCATTCTCCTTCGCAAGCGCATCAATGTCTTTAAAATTCCCCCTCGCCAGTGTTAATTGTGAATTGTTAATTGTTAATTGTTTTCTGACGTATTCAAGCGCATCTTCGTCAAAATCAACTCCCAACACCCTCCCGCCTCTCCTCAAAATTTCCCCCGTGTGTCCTCCTCCACCCAACGTCCCGTCGATATAATTTTTACCGACCTGAACCCCTAGAGCATCAACTGCCTCCTGTAAAAGAACACTTATGTGATATTCGCCCATAATCCTGCCTCCCTTTTCTATCTCTCAACTTCGTCTCCCAGTCTCTCCGCTATCCCTTCAATATCTTTTGCCAATTCCACCTGATGCTTTTCCCAAGCCCGCTTATCCCAAATTTCGACAAACCTTTGAATTCCTGCAAAAATTATTTCCTGTCCAATGCCTGCAAAACTTCTTAAATATTCAGGTATTACAAATCTACCTTTATTATCAATTTCCACATAGGTTGCATTACCAAGTAAGAATCTCTGCAACTCGCGTGTGGCCTTATTTGTAAAAGGTTTTCCTTCTGTGCCTTCAAGTAATGTTTTCCAACTAGCTTCCGAAACAACTATTAAACAATTTTCAAATCCCTTCGTTAGAATCAGCTTATCGCCCAGCTCTTCCCGAAATCTCTTCGGCAAAGCCGCCTGATGCTTATCCCCTACCTTTGACTCATATTGTCCAAGCAACATAGATTTAAGACTACTTTTTCCTACTTTATACTACTTATCATTTATTTTGCGCCTTCTGTGAAAAGTTGTCAACAGGTAAAGGGGGTGCGTAGTGTACCGTGTGAAAAGATGATACTAGAGGTAGGGGGGAGCTTAGCTTATGGGTTACAACTTATGGCTTATAAACAATGACCTATACGCTAATTTAGAGTTCGAGGCTTTTCTCTGTGATGTATGTTTTACCGTCGTTTTTAACAATCTTTAAGGTAAGATCAACCTTAGCAACCCCCTTATCGTAGCGGCAAACATTCTTGGAGCAACTCCCTAGATCAAGCCAAGGAGATTCATAGACACTATCCCCCGACTTAACTTGCTCCTGTCCTGTTATTCCCCTCTGAACGCGAGGCTCTCCACCCTCTCCTTGCTCTTGAGCTGTAGAATCAGCCTCGTATGACAATTCATATTCAACTGACTTTATCTCACCAACTTTTTCGATGGAAAACTTAACCTTTTTTTTGTCAGGTGAAGCTGTAATAGTAAGTCCAATTTCCTCGGGGGTTAAGTTACCCACCACTTCTTCAGCTACTGATGGCTCTTCTGAAACCTTTGACTTAGACTTAGAGAAGAAGAAAGCACCTCCGGCCAAGACAAGCACCAAGAGGACTACGAGACCGATTACTACTTTTTTATTTTTGAACATCAGAATCAGAATATCGGAAATAAGAGAAGCTGTCAAGTCGGATTTACAAACTTTACAAACTTTTGCATCACTTCCGTTAACAGATCATTAGCCCTAATAAAGTCTTTATTGCTTGTTATGCCATCATAAGCATCTTTTTGTCTATCTCCCGGAGTATACTGCAACGCTTTGGCAAATTCACTTCTTGCCTCTCTTCTGGCTATCTCTATCCGAAAATCGCTCTGCCAACTCTCATTAGCCTCCCATTTCGCAAGACCCATTTTTAGATCTCCCTGGCGATTATCTAGGTAATAGTCGTACATCTCATAAAATCCTCCTGCCCATATTTCTTTTTCTTTTCTCTCAAAAGAATCATACCCAAATTTTCCATAGATATTAGCAAGATAAGAAGCATGCTGTTCGCCCTGAACGGGAGGATCCATCTCACGTAGTCTTTTCTCTGCCAGTTCTTTTTGATAAAGAACCCTTGCTCTCTGATGAACGACTTCCTCAGAAGCATCGAGGAAAAAGGCTGCTTTCTGTACAGCGATGGAATGCAGATCTCCTCGAAGATTGGAAAACCGAGGGTCGCTCAACGCAAAGCGATCAACCTTTTGAAGAGTTGTAAAAACCTCCGGGCTCACTGATCGACTAGCTGTGTCTGTTTCGATCATTTGAGCAGATTGTAGATCAGGCACTTATAACTAGTCAACAACTAGGAACCTGACATAAAGCTAACCTAATTTTTGAGTAAAATATGAAGCTAAATCTCTTATCGCTACCCTTTCCTGCTCCATGGTGTCTCTATCTCTCACAGTAACAGCGCCATCCTCAAGCGAATCAAAGTCGACGGTTACACACCAAGGCGTTCCGATTTCATCCTGATAGAGATATCGCTTACCAATGTTGCCCCTATCGTCAAAAGTTACTACAAAATGAGCATTTAACTCATTGAACACCTGCTTTGCCTTATCTATCAGTTCTGTTTTATTGGCAAGAAGCGGGAAAACAGCCACCTTATATGGTGCAATTTTCGGATCGAGTTTTAGAACGACCCTCTTATCATCCTCTGAGTACGCGTCTGCCAAAGTCATAAGCATAAGACGATTCATACCAACTGCCGGCTCAATAACATGAGGCACAATCTTCTTCCCTGTCTGCGGGTCTGTAATTGCCAGATCTTTTCTAGAAAGATTCATATGCTGGGTTAAGTCATAATCAGTCCTATAAGCAAGACCCCACAACTCTTTAAAACCGAAAGGAAATTTATATTCGAGGTCTTCAGTCCTTTTACTGTAAAAAGATCGCTCCTCGTCAGTGTGAGGCCTCCAGCGAAGATTCTCCTCCTTAACACCGACTTGCTTGGTCACAAATTCGTAAATTGTCTTCTTCCAGTTCTCAAAGACTTCTTCCCATTTCGTAACTTCAGGGTCGAAGAAGTATTCAATCTCACTCAGATCAAACTCAATCGTTCTGAACACTGAGTTTCCGGGAGTTATTTCATTACGGAAACTCTTTCCCTGCTGCGCGATACCAAAGGGCAATCGTACCCTTGTTGAATCCACAACATTTCTAAAGTTGATGAACATTCCTTGAGCTGTTTCACCACGTAAATATGCTTGCCCCTGCTCACCCTCTACGATTCCCAGCTGCACAGGGAAAAGCTGATTAAATTTGCGGATAGGAGTCCAATCATTCTCGCCACAATTCGGACATACCAGAGGCTTCTTAGGAAGATTGCTCAGATTTGCCCTGATATTCTCAAGCGCCTCAATTGGCAATCCTTCTACTTTTCCGGTTTTCAAAGCGACTACGAGATCTTTATTTTTAACTCCAAGCGAATTAATGACCTCTGCGCTGACTGCAGGATCAAGCGATTCAATATAATTCTCAAGGAGATGATCGGCACGCATTCTACCCTTACAGTTTTTGCAGTCAATCATGGCATCAGCAAATCCCGCCGTATGCCCTGAGGCTTCCCAGATTTTGTGATGAGAGATAAGACTTGCCTCAAGACCTACAACATCATCTCTTCTCTGAACGAAATTCTTCCACCAAAGATCTTTAATATTACGCAGAAGCTCTGTCCCCACAGGTCCATAATCATACGTGTTGGCAAGTCCACCATAGATCTCAGATCCGGGATAAATAAAACCGCGCCTCTTCGCAAGAGCAACAATCTTTTCCATTAAATTTGTATTTTCAGCCATAAAGACATTATAGCAAAAAAATCATTCTCGAACTGGAGTGATTTGGAAGACGTCTCTTAATTATATATTCACAAAAAATTCATTGACTTGCTTAACAAAACTTTGATCAGCCGACTTTATGGCAATTTCTCCCGTACCACCCCATATGCCCAAAGGATGAATATTATTAGTGCCAAATAACACTTTCCCTGTATTATCATCTTTATCGGCATCTATCAATAAAGCTTTTGAATGCACTATCCCATCATTAAACACTACTTGTATATTAGGATTCTCCAAAAATTTCTTCATGAGTAAAGAATTTTCAAATTCCTTAGAAGTATAAAAAGTGATAACTTTGCCTTCATTTGCCTTTTTTATCAGCTCTTTTCTCATCTTACCAGAGGGAGGAAATTGGCTCGCAAATTTAATATCATGCTCAGCACTTCTTACCATAGAAATTGCAGTGTCCCTAATAACAGAACGCCCAGGAGTACCAGCATCTGCATAAAATGTGCAGGTATCATTTATGGGAACAGAGTAATCGTTAAATTTTTCATTGTTATGTACCTTTTGCGCATAATCAACAAATACATCGGCAACAGCCGGATCAGTAAACCGTACAACATTATTTGCATGGGAAAAATTGTATTCCTCACCCAAGTTTGGCTCTAAAAGCCATGCAGTATCGTCAATAACAGCGATTTTAGAATGGATCCGTCCAGCCACAGGAATGAGCTTACTTCTTAAAGGAGCCATGTTCGTGCGTCGGACATCAACCCCGTCCATTCTCAATGCCTCAA
>JAHFKE010000046.1 GCA_023245515.1 Candidatus Levyibacteriota bacterium | reverse complement strand
GTTTTCATAATCCTGCGATAGATCTTAACAGAGAACTTTGGTCGAAGATATCTTACTCGTTTAAAATCACTTGCCATACATTTCTTTACCTATCGTCCGAAATGTATCGCGACTTATTCATAGTCTGATTCTTCTCGCACTCTGAGTTTTCTGAAGTAATTTGCTATAATGCTAGTACATGAATAATAAGCCTATCGGAATCTTTGACTCAGGCATCGGAGGACTCACAGTCACACACGAAATAATCCGCACCCTCCCTCACGAAAATCTGATTTATTTAGGAGACACCGCGCGCGTACCATACGGCTCAAGAGATAAAGACATTATCACCCAATTTTCATTAGAATTGACAAGATTTCTTCTCAAAGAAGATCCTAAGGCAATTGTCGTGGCATGCAACACCATCTCAGCAACATGTCTGGAAGCCATACAAGCAATTTCACCCGTCCCCGTAATAGGAGTGGTCGAGCCCACGATCAAGGAAGCTATTAGTACGACCAAGACTTCACATATAGGCGTTATAGGAACACGGGCAACTATAGCAAGTAAGATATACGAAGAAAAAATTCGTTCGCTCCACCATGATATACAGATCACCACCAAAGCTTGTCCGCTTTTTGTCCCTCTTGCCGAAGAAGGGTGGTTTGACCATGCTGCCAGTAAGCTCATTGCAGATGAATATTTGAAAGAACTCCGAGAGACCACCATTGGCACGCTTATTCTGGGCTGTACACACTATCCCTTATTGAAAAATATCATTCAAGAAGCAGTAGGGGACGATATCAAACTCATAGACTCTGCACGACCAACAGCTGAAGCTCTCAAGCAACTATTAAAAGATAACAATCTACTTCGTACAGAAGGAGAGCCTGAATATAAATTTTTTGTCACCGATTCACCAACGATTAGCGAAAGAACAGCACGCGTCTTCTTTCACGGTGCCTTCCCCGGAAGGCTTGAGAAAGTCACTCTTGCTTAAAATTTCATTAATCCTATACTGAAGTAGCGTTTCTAGCAGGTGGCTCATCGTCTTCTCTAAAAATAACCTCCATTCTTTCCAAAACCCTCTCTACCCTTTGATCTCTTCCGCTTTCCCTACGGACTTTAAGGATACGACCGATACGAACTCCCTTATCAAGGGCTTGAGCAAATTTCTCTCCTCTCTCTGAAGAACTACCTAGATCCGGCACTTCTTCTAGCTCCCCAAACATACGATCCTTCACTCCTTTTATATCATCAAGAATATCAGCTCTGGGCTGCACTACATGAAGATCATAGTTAGAAGTGACATCAGAAGAGAAGGAAGCCTTATAGTCCCGGATGAACTTATTATTAATCATGTGATTCTTACTAGAAAAAGGTTTTGTGATGTGCATATGGCCATCTTTGAAAAGCAATAAATGAGATGTGTTATCCAAATTAAGAGGTAACATGTAGCCTAAGACCTTAGATTCTCCCAGTCCAGCCTCAATAGCAGCTTCGTCTTCGTAATAAACACCGACAATCGCAACACCTATCTCTTCTCGTGCGAGTCGATCAATTTTTTCAGCAAAACTCCCAAGGCGGTCTAGCCGCTTCATGAATTCCCAATTTGCCCTACTAACAGAAGAAAAATTTCCTCCTTCCCTTTCTGGCATTTGGGTTCATCATATGCCCTACCAAGATGCTTTGTCAAGGTAGATTTTGGACACCAATCCTATAACTCCAAGGACTCCCATCCTGAACTTGCTCGCCTCGCTGTAAAGCCGGTTTCGGGATCCCATTCACCGATTCAGAACACTTGGCGATCCAAGTAGTTCAAGAAAAACAAGTAATTAAAAAATGAAAAAGTATTAAACACTTTAACAATCCAACAATCTGAATCTCCTCAGTCTTCTGGGTCTTCTGAATTTTCTGAGTCTAAAAGACAAGAACCATATCTCTCTGGTATAATATAATTATGTATTACTCTTTTCCCTGTCCCTATTGTTCAAAAATCTTCTATGTCTTTAACGACAGTAAAGACGCCGCTTCCAAAGCTCTGTATGACGGCGTAAAGAAACATCTTGCCGATTATGATGAGGATCGTAAAGAGCACCAGCTTGATGATGGAGTCAGCGAAGATAGCCTTGAGATATATAATGGTATCGCAGAATCCAGTGACATTCCCCCAGGCGGCTACCCGATATAGATTCTCTTTTGTAGGAAGCAATGCCTCTGATAAAATTGACCATGACAAAGACATATTTCTCAACTTTTATAACAGGTTTTAGCGACATAGTAGGAGAGGCTCTGAAAAAGCGTCTTCCGGATGCAGAGATAAAACTCATAACGGATGGCCTTGTGTTCTACGGTACCCACCAAAGTCCTGAGATCATCAAGCAAATACGCTTCTTTACTAACAGCTTTATTGCCCTTAAATACTTTCCCACGCTTAACAAAAAGTCCGTTGACGAGATGGTGAGGCTAACTCTGGGCGATAAAGACATCATCCCCCAAATACATACTTCTATTCCGAAGCAGAGAACCACGTTCCGCATCATGGCTACCCAGGAAAATCAATTCGTCGGAATTGAGAGAAATCTTAAAGAAAGACTCGAGAGTAAAATCGCACAGAATAAAAATCTCGTGATTGATCGTGCCCTTCCCGATATCGAATTCCTTTTTACCCTGCGCAGAGAAGGCTTCGGACTTTTCGGACAGAGACTCACACGTCACACCTCATATGACAAAATTCTCGAGAAAGGGGAGCTTTATCCCGAGCTCGCTCACATCCTCTGCCTGCTCTCAGAGCCCACTGTCCAGGATAGATTTCTGGATCCTTTTTGTGGCTGGGGATCAATTCCCGTTGCCAGAGCCGCAGGGTTTCCCTATACCACAGTCTATGCTGCAGATATTGATAATAAACTTATTGAGCGAACAAGATTGAAAGCAAAAGAAGTAAAAAAACAAGTAATTGCCAATAAGGCTGATGCACTTGATCTTCAGGCATTTGCGGACAAATCGATTGATAAGATAGTCACCGATCCTCCTTGGGGACTCCACGACAAAGAGCTGCATCTTGAAAAGTTTTACAGAGATATGCTGAGGGAATTTGAGAGAATTATAAAACCAAACGGACTTATTATCATCCTGACCTCTCAAAAAGACTTATTTGAGAAAATTTTGGGTGGCGTGGAAAGCCAACTGAAACTGATTAAAAAATACGATACATTAGTCTCAGGCCAAAAAGCAGCCGCCTACAAAATCCACCCCCAAAGTGCTGGTTCTTAGTCCACAGACCAATAGCCAATATAACCAAGCTTGAATCTATTCACTCAATATTGTATTATACCCTGACTTATGTCAGCACCTGTCGAGACCGAAAGAACACCTGAAGCACCATCTCCGCTGGCTCTTGCCATGGCCAGGAGAGATCTCAAAGAGCTAGCGCTCGTAAGCGACGCGCAAGCGGCGATAGAAAGCGGAGTTCCTAGGATTGATCCACAACAACAAGAGATAAGGACAACAAGGCTTGCTTTTCTTAATGACAAATTGTTGAACAGCAAAGATAATCCCGCTGTCGCACGAGAAATTAATCTTCACAAACAATACGAACTGGCACTCATCTTTAACGACATAGATGGACCCATCGCGATGCAGTATGAGAAAATCAGAAAGCTGGAAAAGCAAGGCTGCCGTCTCTATATCGACCTATTTGTTGAGCCGGTTATAGAGCAAAATACAGAATACGCGCTTAAGAACATCAATCGAGCGGAAGAACTAGCTACAGAGAAAGGCATAGCCACAGATAAGGTCTACGAAGATGAGGACCTTTATGAAGAACTCATGAGACGGACATATGAGACCCCTGAGAAATTAGCAGAGCATGCTATGGCACACACCAACGTACCCGGGTTTAGAAAATCAATAGAGATATTTCTTCTCAGGAAGCTAAAAAACTCTCTCCTTATGAAGGCTGAGGAGAGGGGGATTACTCATAACACAAAGCTTGAAGAACAGATGGAGGCATTTCTACCCAAGCAAGCAAATAACCCAGAATTTACAGAAATGAGAGACTCCCGTTTTGATTACTTCAAAAAGGCAGCCTATCTTAACGTCGCGTATGACATAGAAAGATTCTGGGGAGAAGAAGGTCTTGATTCTCTCTCTCCGAAAGTAAAAGCAGGTATCAAATACTATCAAGAGGAAGATGATTCCTCCACCTCGGAGGAGTAGAGAATATCTATTATAGTTTGTTTTTCAGCCTTAACAGTGTTATCATACCGATTATGGCAGGCATAGAAACCTCACAGAGAGGACACGTTCTTGAAGCAAAAGAACCAACCCCTTGGGATCTCCCGATCCATGCTTCTGAAGATGAGATCATAGACGCAATCCAGAATAACTTAATCGTAATTCTCTCCGGCGAAACAGGTTCAGGCAAATCCACACAAATGCCGGACATCGCGCTCAAAGCGCTGGGAGGAGAAGGCAAAATCGTTGGTACTCAGCCAAGACGTATCGCAGCCCGCAGAATCGCTTACAGGATAGCCGAGCAGGAAGGATGCGAGGTAGGAGAGGAAGTCGGATACCATATCAGGTTTGATAACAAAATAACATCTAAGACAGAAGTGGCAATCGAAACAGATGGAATGCTCCTACAGGAAATGCAAGGCGACCGGCTTCTCTCAAAATACGATGTCGTCATAATGGATGAAATGCATGAAAAAAGTGAAACTATGGCAATTATGCATGGCTTAGTGCTGCACGCCATAGAGGAAAGAAGTCAAACGGACAAGCCTCTGCGCGGTATCATCCTATCCGCCACCATGGACACTCAAAAGCTTTCCAGACGCCTGAATGGCGCACCTGTTATTGAAATCCCGGGAAGACAATTTGAGATAGAAGTTCACCACTCGGATGCCGAGGTCGCAGATAAGCCAAAAGCCGCAGCCGAAGAAGTGCGCGATATCCTGGATGGAGACGAGGAGGGGAATATCATGGTTTTTATGGACGGAGAAGCCACCGTCAACAGAACGATTAGGGAAATTGAAAGCCTATGTGATACTACCGACCTTGAGGTCTTACCTCTTTTCGCAGATATGTCATCTGAGGATCAAGACAAAGCTGTTGCCAAATCAGAAAAAAGAACAGTCGTTGTCTCGACCAACGTAGGCGAAACATCACTCACTCCTGACAACGTAACAACGGTCATAGATAGTGGCAGCATAAAAGAAAAAGGGTATAATCCTCAAACAGGAATCGACTACCTCCTCCCTATGGAGCATGCTCAAAGCGGCTGTGTCCAGCGGGGAGGAAGAACAGGCAGGACAAGCCCGGGGACAGTTATCAGACTATATACGGAGGACAATTTTAATAAAAGACCAAAATTTCAAACCCCCGAAATTCAACGCTCGAATTTACAATCCGCGACCCTAAGACTCATAAATTTAGGCTACAAAGATATAGAATCATTTCCCTTCCCTGACCCGCCCGATCACCGAACAGTTAAGAGAGCAATAAGCATACTCCAATCCCTAGGCGCCATCGATGAAGAAAGAGAACTAACAGAAACGGGACGTGTCATGGCTGACTTACCGCTAGAGCCCTATATCTCAAGAATGCTAATAGAGGCTGATAAAAATGGCTGCACCCAGGAAGTAGTCACAATTGCCGCTTTTATAGACGGTAAAAATATTTTCCTGCGTCCGGAGAACCAAAAGGAAGATGCCGATAGGAAACATGACGCTTTAAAGGTAAAAAATTCCGATTTTCTAACGTATCTAAAAATTTGGGAAACCTATGAACGCAATAAAGACGATGAAAATTGGGTAACTGACAACTTCCTCAACCCTGATGTGCTTACCGAAGCCGGTAATATCAGAGACCAGCTTTTTGATATATTGGCAAAAAATAATTTTGATCTCAAGAGCAGACGTGATCCTCAAGCTATCAATAGATCCATAGTATCCGGCCTTACTCATAGGCTTCTGATCAAAAGCAAAGGCTCATCATACATACTCAAAGATGATCCGACCCGTACGCCCATATCAATCCACCCCTCTTCCTCGCTCAAACATAATGATTCTCTTCCTAGCCACATGATCGCGGCTGAAGTTGTAGAAACAGAAGTTGCAGGGAGAGAAAATCGTGTCTATGCCAGAACTTGCCAACCAATAGGAGGAGACCTACTCAAGGAGTTCTTCCCGGAAGCAGGAAAGAAAAGAAGGCCGGGCAAGAAAGAACGGCGCGAAGAAAGAGGAAAGGGAACAGAAATATATTCAAGAGAAAAAGACGGAGAGACTCGCTAAGTCGATGGAGGAAATTAATTAGCAGGATAGACTACTATCACAATCCTGACCAGCGAGAGAGTGCTATCTAAACAATCTTCCCTTCGACAACCTTCTTTTGATCAATAGTACTTGCCTTGGATTCCTTGTTCAGCTTTCTCACCACTACTTTTTCCCAGACATACATCAGTATCGTCGGACCAAGTACCAATAATAACTTTCTTAAAATAACTAACAACATATAAATTTATTCTAACGCAATTTCTCCAAAATTTCCCCCAGCTTTTTTATCTCCTCACCGTACTTCGCCCAGTCTCCATCTTTCTGCGCACGAATAGCAGCCTCATAAGCCCGTCCTGCATCTTCAAGCGAACTTGCTTTAGTCGTTTGTTTGACGGGTATAGCACTCTCTTTTACAGGCTTTGCATCGCCAGCTGTTGTAGTGGAAGATGGCGCCCCTCCAAAAATCTTCGCAAGACCTTCTTCTAGTGTCGGCTCCATAGCTATTTTATTCTCATAAGCGACGATCACCCTTTTTAGCTCGGGAATTTTACCTGATTCAGCCTTCAGATACAGCGGTCTGACATAGACAAGAGATTCCTCAATCGGGATCACCAGAAGGGGGCCTTGAATCACCTGAGAACCTCGCTGATCCCAGAGAGATATTTGCCTACTCACTTCGGCATCCTGATTGATGCGTCCTATGATCTGCTTAGGACCGAAGATCAGTTTATCCTTAGGGAACTTATACACCACTAACTTACCGTATTCCTTATCATCATTTCTGGCCACCATCCATGCTGATAGATTATCCTTAGCTCGCGGGGTGAAAGGAAGCATGAGAATATATTCTTCCTTCTTCTCATCAGGGAGCTTCATGATCATATGGCGGGCGGACATAGCAGGAGTAGTATCTGTTAACGGTTCATTTCCCTCAGGAATAGTCGGTATTTCCCATTGATCTTCTTTATTATAAAAGATCTGAGGATCATTCATATGATATGTTGTATAAATAGAAGTCTGCAACGTGAAGATATCCTCAGGATAGCGCAAGTGTGCCGTCAAGCTTTTCGGCATCGAAGCAATCGGTTTAAATGTGTCGGGGAAAATCTTCGCATACGTCTGCATGATGGGATCTTTCGGATCAGTTTGATAGAAATCCACCGACCCATTATATGCATCTACAACTACCTTCACCGAGTTTCTTATATAATTAATCTTTCCGCCATTAAGCTGTGCTTGCTGAGAATAAGGATAGTTACTCGTCGTCGTATAGCCATCAATTATCCAGTAAAGCTTCCCCTCTGCCACCACCATATATGGATCACGATCATAGGTGAAGAACGGTGCTATCTTCTGAACCCTCTCCTTAATATTCCGGTTATAAACAATGCGACTCTCACCGGTTATATCATCTGAAAGCATCATCTTCAGTGAGCTAAATTGCACTGCGTAAAATAATCGCTTGAGGAAAGAGCTCGTTTCTACACCACCCGTTCCATTGTACTTGGCATAGACATTTTCTTCACCTTTGGGATAGTCGAATTCCTTAGAGTTGGTCTTAACGATGACATAATCATTTACCAGCTCCCCAAAATAAATCTCGGGCCTTGTTACCGCAAGCTCTTTGACCTCAGCTTTCGGGGGAAGGTCTTTGACATACAGCACCGGCAAACCCTCGGGTGTTACCTGATTGACCGGGCCGCCGGCAATACCATAGCCGTGCGTGAATGTCAGATGCTCATTGATCCAGTTCTTATTAGGCAAACTCTCTGAGGCAAGCTCGCGGGGAGAGAGCATGATCTGGCGAATTTCCCCGTTGATCGTATACCGGTCATTATCCACTGAAGCGAATTCATAATACGTTCTGATTTCCTGAATCTGTGAGAACGTCGAGAGAAGGGGACTCCTGTCCCACAGACGCACATTTTTGACAGTCAGGTTATTCGCCTCGATATCTTGAGAGGTCAGAGGCTTGTCTGCGGATATTTCCCGCTCCGTAATACTATCCAAATTATATGCTTTGCGTGTTGCCGCGATATTATACTTTATGAACGGTGTCTCTTTCACTAGTTCATTAGGAGCCACAATTAATTTTTGGAATACCGAAGGCACCACAGATGAAGCCACTCCGACCACAAAAGTAAGAAGGATAGCTCCCATGAGTGGCGCTATCTTCCCGCTTATTCCATAATAGAGAGCCAGAACTGCTGCTGCCAGATAGATGAAAAGGGATGTTTTGAGAAGCGGGATCATCACATTGGCATCCGTAAATGTCGCCCCAAGAATAGGCCCGCTCTGCACGATAAGAAGGTTATAAAGCGAGAGATACGTAT
>JAHFKE010000045.1 GCA_023245515.1 Candidatus Levyibacteriota bacterium | reverse complement strand
AATATTGACTCCTACTTATTCTATTATACTCTCTGTATTATGAATGAACGCTTATTCCCTCGTGACACAGAAACGCTACCACCTATTCAGCCTGGTGAGGTTGTACGTCAAACTCCAAATTTCCAGATTGTTACCGATTACAAGCTAGGGCTTGAAGGACAAAAATCAGGAGAGCGCTTTTTCATTGAACCACTTACGCGTGATGGTGAAATAATGTTAGGAAAAGCCGCCAAAGCTCACAATATTTATAACTTTAACCTCAGACCGCATCCTTACAATCCACCAGGAGGAGACGTCGTAGTTCCAGCTTTACAGGCAGACTATATTCCAACAAACGCTAGTCCCTTACTACATGGAGACATACAAATCCCTGAACCGGGAAAAGGCACCATCCCTTCTCCTGATAGAATGGAAGCTTGTTTAGCTCAACAAGCTCAGAGCAACACTAGGTACCCTCATACAGTTTATACATTTGCTGATAATTTACTATCAGAGCATAGGATGCCCAATCCTGTCACCAGAGACTTACGACTCTTACAGGCAATATACTTAGATGACATACCTGACAGAATCATTCATAGTCCTGACGACAATCCTTACTATAAAGTGCGAAAAGGATTTTGGATTGGCGTTGTACATGATTTAGATCAAGGATTAGAAACTGAAGAATTTACAGATCCTACCATAGTTGAGCGAATAAATTCATTTCTGACAACCTATGGTTCTGGTACAGGATTTCTGTATGCTAAACATTTAACCACCCAAGAAGATATAATAGCCTTAAATGGTCTTATTGATAAAATTTGGAAAACTTATGGAAATGAAGGAATAAAAATAGCTTCATCCGAGTTCAAGAACTAGGCTCTAATTTTCTTTCAATCCTCAACCACTCGCCATGCTCGGGTTCATCGCTGCGCAGCTTAACTAATTAAGACTCTAGCTACTGTTAAAGACTGTGTTAATGGAGCGAGGGGTGAGGCAGGGATGTGGCGGAACAAAGTGACTGGTACGTCCAATTCTCCATGAAATTCTTCTATGTCTGCGTTCTCCAAAGTAAAGCAAAAGATTTTATCTATGCCGATTTTACTACAAGCCCCAGAGAAAAATCAAGAACGATGAACCTGACCCACTCTTTGAACATCAGGACTTAAATAGTTACGATAATGCCTACGACCATCTACATCGTGACTAAGTAACTTATTAAGCATTATGACTCCAATTGCTCGGTCACCTGTTTGATATACCTGATGTTTTTGCAAAAGATCATAAAAGAGATCTCTACTTTCTCTAACTTCAGGACTAAACAGAGAAGAATCTACGCTCTGGTAAGCTATTCCCAGCTGGGGCTCATAATGAGATGGATAACCTTTTGTCTTTTTATCCTCCTTGCGCTTCTCTTGATATGCTTTACTAAATGCTTCCCAGCGTTGCTCTATCTCCTTCTGCGCGACTGTTTTAAAAACTGCATCGGGTTCTATTAAAGCAGCAAATCTGTCTGCATACACTCTTCCCACACTTTCCATCTCCTCACCCTGTAAAGGAATAGGATCCGGTGGGTGAGTAATTGCAGTCACACTTCCTCGGTGTTCTGATCCTCCAAAATCTCTCAACACTCGATAGTCTAATGCGTGATAGAGAACCATAAGGGCAGCGCTTTGGTGTGGTAAAGGAAGATCAAGAATTCGAGAGAAAGAAGGATCATGATTGACAACATCCTCTTTAAATCTTGGAGGACGCGTATCGGAGCCTTCCATTAACCCAAATCTATCTTTGATTGAATCTGCTATTCGCTTGCCTAGCCCTTGTTTTTCAGACCCTGTAGGTCCTTCTCCACTTTCCATAGATAAATATTAGCACTTTTGGAAATCTCTTGTAAGTTAAGACGATTACTCCTTCATCCATATCCAAAATAGGTTCTAATTTCCTCCTAGCCCCACAACACACTAGAAATGGAGACATATTAATGTCTCCATTTTTGCTTTATTATCAATCCAATCGTTAGGTTCAACCCCCATTTCCTGTCTCATCAATATCTTTTTTTATTGATGTGCTATACTTCGCAAATGTTTGAATTTATTTATGAACATTCTAAGTACCTCATATACCTTGATTTGGTTCTTATCGGTATTATTTTAAACCTAAATTTGAAAAATAAAATCCCTCCTCGGATCACCAAAAAAATACTTGATAACACCTTTGTGGCAACAATGCTCGTCTTTTTGAGCGGCTTTATTTTGCCAGGAGAAATATTGCCACAAGCGGCATTTACCTTCTCAAGCGTATACTTTGGTTTTTGGCTGAGTGAACAGGTACGCAATCTTGAAGAAAGAAGAAAATTAAAGTTTTTTCTCGGTATGCTATGGCAGGAATTACGGTATAACAGAGTTCAACTTGAGACATTAAAGGAAAATTATAAATTTTTCATGGACAAAGAGGGCAATCTTGAAATAATGTTCCTGAAATTCTCCGGCATAAATACACACGCAGGTTTTTTGAAATCAACAGTGCATGATGCTTTTGTTTCATCAAGTGTCATTACTGGACTAAAGAAAGACGATATATTCAACGATATAGCGACTGCATACACAAATATGAAATTTCTACAATCAGCATTAAGCATTGTTTTTTCAGATTTTGAGATAAAACTGAAGACTCATCATTATGCGATAGCAACCAATGGGAGTGATCCATATGCACCCCAAATTCTTGAGGATTTAGGAGAGAAAATAAGAGATCATGCAGGAAAAGAGCTTGCAATTGCTTACCGGTCTGTATGCATAGCACTCGCAAGTGTTGATACTTACTTGAATACCATGATGATCAAATCAGATGAAAAACTACCTTATGATAATGATTTAACAGAGGAAGATTGGAAATTTATTTCTGAAATATTGAAGAAATCCCCTGGATTTAGAGATTGATTTTAAATATAAATTCCTCCACCTCTCTCTTGACCATGATTCCTATTCGTGTGAGAATAAGTTGTATGCATGAAAAAACCTTGTATAAGTCGAGCTTCTCAAATCCACCCCATCCTGCCAAGCATCCTTTAACCTTTAAAGATAAAATACTTGCCAATAAAGCCATGGTCGGCCTAGGCGTAATCCTGCTTGCGTCGGTGCTGATGACCCTTTACCTTCTCCTTGCCCCTTCATACCAAGATCAACACCTCTCAGCCAGAGCCAGCCTCGATAATTCCTTCTCAATCCCTACCAACACACCTGTTACCCCAATCAGTGCCCTGACGCCTACTGTAGTGACTCCTGCACCCACACAAATACCTACTCCTACTCCTCCGGTACCTACACCAACTACTTCGGCTACATCTCACTGGAATACCTATGTTAACTCACAATACAACTATACTATTAAGTATCCCATCAACTGGACAGTCACCAACTGGGGAGCGCTGGAGCCTAAGGTGCCTAGCTATATTGTCTTTAACGAAAATACCTCTACAGCAAGCGCCCGCTTTATTTCAGTTGCGATAAGCACGAGGCCGTATACCGAACAGCTGGCGATTGAAGGGGGCAATGGCACTCCTATTACAGTAGCGGGTATCACAGGCAGCAAGCAGAATTTCAAAGACTCGGATGGTAACCAATCTACATCTGTGATCTTACCAAGAAGCAGCGATCTTATCATGTTGCGCTCAAAAATACCTTATGTCGCCATATTCAACCTCATGCTCTCTACATTACAAATAACAAAATAGTCTTTACCGCTAGTCGTCTTCAAAATGCACACGCAGAATGGTGAGACAATATAAGACAAGGTCGAGAAGTGGTATACGGATCGCTGATAAGCGAGGAAGGTGTGCATTCGCACTCTTCCGCTCCGCATAGAGCACTTCTCGACTCTCGTCTCTCTTGGTTGATGAACTACTTGTTGTTGGGATTACCCTTGCCAGCCGGGCGGCGGCGTGGTGTATCGCGGCGTTGAGTCCGCCGGGAAGGGGTTGGCCTTGAGCACGGGGTCGTCCACGAAGATGCCGCGTGCCATCAGACCATCCCGGTCGTCGTAGCGGAGCCTGAGCTCCTCCATGGTCGACGGATCCCGGTCGAAGTCCACGCTAGTGACCCGGTGCTCGGTTCGCCGGCCGTAGCCGGTTCCGAGTCCACCATCGCGGGTAGCACTCTTGGTACCGAAGGTATTGGAACCCCGCATGGGCTCCAGGTCCTCGTACGCGGCAAGGGCCACGGGCACCCGCTCGAGCACGAACGCGACACCGATGACGCCGACGTTCTCGGGCTGGTCCATCTGGGTGGCGTAGGCCTCGGGTCGAGTCGCGAACGCGAAGTGCGCGACGTCGTTGTTGGTCAGCCGCCAGCCGGGGATCTCGAGGGAGCCCCGGGCGTTGACGATATACCCGTTGCTCACACGACTGGCTCGCTTGCCATCCATGACGGACAGCCCGTCCACGGAGACCACGGCCAGAGCGCGACGCGAACCGGTGTTGGTCACCCGGAGTGTGAACTCACTCCCACGTGACCCTTCGACGAACTGCTCACCCGCGTACGGGTACTCCCGAAGAGCCCTCCCGTCCACGATTACTTCGAGTCGAAACAACGCTGCTAGTACCATTAACATGCTTCCTTTCCTGCTTTGTACATCGACTATCGATCAGACTGACCGTTGCTATACGTAGCCTCCTTTCAGCTCTTATTCTGCCACCATAGATTTCCCTATACAGTATCGGTGGCATTCTCAAGCATCAAAATCTCATGCCCAAGAAAGCCACCAATACATACATATTCAACAAATAGTTCGTAGAGAGACGATCCTGATACAAGAAAGTGGGTCATAAAAGCATATCAACTACCCTGCAAAATAAGAGTAACGATCTCTTTTTCCCAACTTTTTATATCAGAATAACTCCCTACGAGATGTCAAAGAACAGGGCTGATAATAACAGAGCGAGCGTTAGCTGTCAAACTATAAGACCGACTTACTTTCCGTCCTTGAAAGAAAAGTAGCCTGATTTGGAGATGATAAGATGATCAGCAAGTGGAATACCAAGCATCTCCCCAGCCTCATGCATTTTCGTAGTAAAGTGGATATCGTCGTCTGAGGGCTCAGGATCCCCTGAAGGATGATTGTGCACGATGATAAGAGATGCGCACGCAAGCTGCAATGCAGGAGCAAAAATCTCCCTAGGCGTTAAGCGAAGGTTATTCACCGTACCCATTCCTACGACTTCTTTTTGAAGGAGCTCATGTCTTGCATTCAAATAGAGCACCACGAGATGCTCTTGTTTCTTCTCAGCAATATCACGCACCTGAGAAAGTACGTCTTCCCCTGAGCGGATAATCACTTTGGTAAGCGAAGGAGAGGCAAAGAACCGTTCTCCTAACTCGAAAGCTGCCATAATTCTGGTAGCCTTGGACTTCCCTACTCCGGGAATCGCCACCAGATCACTGAAAGAAACTTGTGCGAGCTTCTTACCACTATACCTTTTCAGGATGCTCTCACCCAAAGAGACGGCGCTTTTGCCACGCATGCCTGTACCAAGGAGTGCTGCGAGAAGCTCTGAATCAGTAAGGCTTTTGGGGCTACTTCCCAGCATCTTCTCGCGAGGACGGCTCATCAGAGGAATATCTTTCATGCGCAGCTTACTACGCGGTCTTTTATCCATAACAAACTGATCTTTTGAAGTATGCCTCATAACTATAGTATAATAAGGAAAATGAGCAATGTCGATTCAGCAAGCAAGGCAAAACAACTCTCCGCCTTATCTGAGCGTATCCGAAAGGCACGAAAGGAAGCACGTCTCTCACAGCATGCCTTAGGAGAAAATATAGGCGTGTCAGATAAGTCTATCTCTGCATATGAGCAAGGCCGAAGCACTCCGCCTATAAAAAACTTAAAGAAAATTGCGCAAGCAACCAAGCATCCCTTCGCTTACTTTACCCAGGAAGATTCAGACGAAGCAACACTTGCTGCCAAGCTACTTTCAATAGAGCGAGAACTCGCAGAAGTGAAAAAACTCCTCAAGCAAGTTAAAAAATAGTACGAAATACCTCTTGACATACTAGATAAAACTCTAATATCATTAGATTATGACGCAACGATTTGGTATCATTCTCCTAGAAAAAAACGAAATAATTATCCGAATCTATGAGGCTGATAATAAAGAATGGAAGCTCCAACAGTACCAGAGTATACAACTGAAAATCTCCTCTGACGACGAGAGCACAAAAACAACAATACTCATAGAGTCCTTGGCAGATTTTCTCGCAAGCGAAGACGCAGGACATGTCAACGAGTGGAAGGTCTCAGCGCGTGAGCTCCCCTACTCAAGCACGCAGCAAGCATCATTGGCTCTTGGGCTTCACATAGAAGAGCTTTCTCCTCTGCGTGAGCAGGAATTGCTCTGCAAAGGCATCTTCACGGAGTTGTGGTGAAGAACAGCTCCCACCACTTCCTCCAATTAGGATGAGTGTCTTGAGGAGCAGGCTTGCCAGGCGCAGTCCCGAGGCTGCCTTTTGGCAGCATAACCACCTGCTCTCCAGGTTTTACCAAAAAGAGCTTATTGCGAGCCTCTGCCTCAGTAAAGTCAGGCCTTTTCACAAGAGCTATCTTCTTCCTTAGATCCTCCCCCTTCTTTTTCTCCTTAGCAAGCTCGGTCTTGGTCTTAACCACCAAATCCTTCTTCTGCCAGGTCACAGAGAGCGATTGGAACAGATTATTAATGACAAAGCACAGAAAAACCACAATACCAAAGAAAACAACTTTCTTTACAAACATAGACTTATATAATATAATACCTTATCTAAAAGTGCTTGTTAACCTCCGTTTACATAAAAGCCTTGACTATAAGCAACTTTTCTGATATTATGGGATTTGAGATATGGCAAAAGTAATCAAACTCAAAGATGCTCACAAAGAGTTCTTGGACTTTTTGAAGAGCAAAAAACATTCATCAGCCACGATTTTGGCGTACGGCAAGGACATTGACCAATTAACCTCTTTTTTAGAGGAGCTTGAAAGGCAGCATATTCATGAGGTCAAAAAGGACGATATTCAAGCATTCTTGGGCACGCTCACAGAAAAAGGCTACACACCCAAGTCTCTTTCACGCAAACTCAACTCTACCCGCACATTCTATAGATTCCTTAAAGTGAATGAGTATGTCACTGATGATCCCTCTCTGCTGGTGTCTCACCCACACTATGAATTGGCAGCACCCAGGATTCTAAAGCCTACAGAGTACCGCGCGCTTCGTGATGCTGCAAGAAATGACGCAAGAATGTACGGTATTATCGAACTCCTCCTCCAGACAGGAATCCGCATTGGAGAACTCGCAGACCTCAGACTCGCAGATATACAAGAAAACGCAATTCGCATCAGATCTCACGAAAAACACGCAGAGAGAGTTGTTCCCTTGAACAAATCAGCAAAAGAAGCTCTCACTAGATATCTATCAATCCGGCCTCAACTCACAGAAGATCACGTATTTGTGACTAAATCAGGTAAATCCTTCTTGGTCAGAAACATCAGAACAGCGATTGAGCGCTACTTTAGAATTGCGGGTATTGAGAATGCCAAGGTAAACGACCTTCGCCACACATTCCTCGCACACCACCTCAAGCACGGCGTCTCACTTGTTCTTCTCTCAAAGATTCTCGGACACAAAAGACTTTCAACCACAGAAAGATATCTCGATTACGTGCCTGACCGCGCAAAAGACACCACCACCTTCAGCGAGCTCTAAACATGAGCGAAAGACGTCGCCTCGGACAACCAGACACCATTCCCTATCGCCTTGGAGAAGCATTGACACGAAATGAAGCAGTTGCTCATGCAGTCAGTAGCAGTCTTCCTGAAAACATCCTATCTCTTGATTTACCAGCCGAAAAAAGACTAGAGCTGACTCGTACCGTGCACAGAGCTGTTTCAAAATATGTAAATACGCTTATGTCAGATAAGAGCTTAGACGATTTTGAAATTAGCCTCGGATTTTCCCATACGCTCGACCCTTTCACAGAGAATCCTTTTCCTGATGAGAATAAAGAAGATCTCGAACTACTTAGTGAAGCTTTTAGAGATATGCCTGAAGGCTGGGGAAAGAGAATTACCCTTTCACAACATAGTATGGCCTTGGTGCAACCGAGTATTCTTCCGGGAGTTTCACTCGTAAGCGAAACGAGTAGACTGGATGGGAAATTTACCGGCGTCATGTTGGTGGGAAAGAATAAGCTTCCTTCAGGTAGTCCCCTAACGTAGTTAGGTTGTGACGCGGTGCGCCCGGGAGGACTCGAACCTCCGACATTTTGTGTATAAGACAAATGTTCTAGCCGCTGAACTACAGGCGCGTAAACACGATTGTAGCAGAAACACGCGTAAAATTGAAGCTTTTTAGAGCCTGGCTCTCTTGGCAATCTCCCGCTCGACATCCACAACGGCCTTTCCATATTTAAGTCTGGAAAGCTCAATCACAAGCTCAGCAACACGCTCATTTCTTATAGACTTTTCTTTGGAAAGATCCTTTGTGGTGTCCAGTGAGAACGGCAAGACCGGTTCTCCCTCTACGATGGTTCTGACATAGGCATTAAATCTATCAACGTTGATAAGGTCATTTTCACTAAATATAGGCTGAAACTCATGTTGCAAATAATTCGCGTCTGTCACACCGACACGGAAAGAGGCAATAG
>JAHFKE010000044.1 GCA_023245515.1 Candidatus Levyibacteriota bacterium | reverse complement strand
CGGGGCCTGTGCAGAAGGGGTGGCAGAAGGAGAAGCAGGCCCAATCTTTGAAGACAGAACACCCTTAATAAGACTTCTGAATTTAGGATTTGCCTTAAATAAGACAAAACCTACTACCCCTGCAACAATTACCAAAAGAAAGAAGATGATACCCCCTGCTAATGAAGCTACCGAAGGCTTCTCCGGGGCAATAGTGGGAGTAGGACTTGGCTTAGCTTCATCATTATTCTTTTTAGGAGTAGGGCTCTTAAGATAAGAAGTCCGAGAGACCTTGCTCCTTGTCGGAGCAATATAAATTGTAGGCACAGGTATGCCCATCGAAGCAAGCTGCTTATAATTGATTACCAGAATATTGTAATCAAGACTATCAACGACACCATCGTCATTAAGGTCTGCTATATTGGGACTTGGACAATCCGATGTCTTACTTCCTTCACCATAGCACAGTGCAAAAACCCTATAATCATCAAGACCGGCAATATTATCCCCCTCTAGAGGCGTAAGATCTCCTAAGATAACCTTTTCTTTCTTGATAGTCTCAGATTGCGTTTTGAAACCTCGTTGAATACTGAGAAATTTGCCCTGAACATCAGTGGGTTTGTCTTTTATAAGCGTGCGGAATGACTGATTTGTCCTAAAAGATACTTGATAATCTCCGTCTTTCACAGCTGATCCGAGATCAATATATGGATTCATATAAAGAGTGTACGTTGGACTGTCAACGTTATCGTCAAAACGAGCCTTAGACTTAAGCACATAAAGTGGCTTAACATTAAAGTTGGAAGCATTTACGCCAGTCGCATATAAGAAGAATGTCACGTCTCTAGTTTTATGAAGCGGCTTCAAATTACCACCCCCACTACCTATTCCAGGCACACTAAAAGCAATATTCATGATCGGGCCTAAAGGCGTTGGGGTTGGAGTGGTTTCTATATAAAAAACAGCCGTCTTCTTCTCCTCAGTAGTTGTTCCAAAAAAATACGTATTCTTGGCTGCTTGAAAATAAAAACTTAGAGAGTAAGCAAGCAGCACATTAGCCAAGACAACAATGGCCCATATGTGGAAACCATAATCTTTAAATTTCTTAACTAGCTCTCTTTTTGATCTTCTCTTCACCTTCATAAATTTCTCATCTTTTAACTTTCAACTCTCAACTCAGTCTAGTCTCCAAACTGCTGCCAAAAGTTATGCAGAAATAGATTGTAGTCCTGAACATCGACCTTTCCATTGTCGTTGAGGTCCAGGAAATCGTACACCTGTGGATTATCATCGTTCCGTGTGTCGCCAGGGAAAACTTGAACAAAGCATTTCTTGTTCTGGAAACAGGCTAGCGCCATATTGTAGTCTTCGATAGTGATCGCATTATCTTTTGTAAGCTCTCCCTGATTAAGTATCACCGGAGACAGGACATTAAGACGATTATTTAGCAACGACTGGAATTGAGGCAGAACAAGCGCCTGAAGCGTGTGATCCGAAACAATCTTTATATAATACACTCCATTCGGAAGCTTCCCTAAATGGACGATGCCGGTATATAAGTCAAAGCCATCATAGGTCACAAAACCTGTACCCGTTAAGACCTCATCGTTCTCGTCGTTAAAGATAGTTACTTTCACTTTCCTACTCAGATGCTTAGGAAGTTGATTCCCCCCGACGCCAATACCCGGCAACTTTATGGCGACTCTTATTTGTGTGTCGTTGGGATTGAGGACGAATCTAGGATCGACAGTGGGGGAAGGAATGATCACCCTGGTCGGCGTGAACCGCCCTGTGGGAAGAAGATTGGCACCATTGGTCGGCTCTTGATAGGTGGGTAGGGGGGGTCTAAAGGTCGGAAGCGGCGTAGGCGTTGACTTGGGAAACGTAGGTATTCTTGTCAAGCCAGGCATTCGGGTAGGAGAAGGTCCTTGTATTGTCGGAGCCTGAGTAATAATGGGAGTTGGAGTAAGAGTAGGAGCCGGATCTGTTCCTAAAGTGAGCGTCCAATAAGGTCCTGAGCTATTGCTGGAACCCAAGCTTTCCGAAATACCTACCTTAGTGAATAAAGGATCCAACATAATACTGCTCTGTGGGGGAGAATGTTTCCAAGTTGACAGGACAACATTAGGGTCATGCGTACCATTCTCGATATTTTCCCCGACCTTAATAGAATTAGTAAGACCACAGTCCGCTATCCTACTTGCCGGACTTCTTCCGAGTGAATCTGTATGAGCAAGACTATTGTGTACAGAATTATCATTACTTGACCAGACGGCAGCCCTATTCAATTCGTCGCTCAATCTCAATGGCCCTACACCATTCTGACTTCTGTAATTATTCAGCTCATCAAAAAGAGTTTTTTCATTTAAGGTAATTGCCAGCTCCGAAGGATTAACGCTGCAATCATGGGGAGAAATAGTTGGAGGTAGAACTGCAGCTCGACTTTTCGGACTCTGTTGATGCTGGGCTTGAATTACCGAGACAATTATGCCTATGAAAAGCAGGAACATTATGGATAAAGGGACAAATAAATTTGATTTTTGTGGAAATAATTCGTGCTTATGCATAGCTAGGTACAACGCTCCTATTATCATAGTATCTATTTCACGGGTAAGAATCAATATGGAACTTGAGGCAAGCTAGCCACGGAGAAATTAAAGGAGTGAAGGATCAAAAATCCCGCACCAAGCGAGACCTTTTGCTAAGTGATGCAGATATTAACAACCTGGAACCAGAAGAAGTACTGCTTGATTGGTATCAGATCTAGAACAGGTTAAAGTCGTTTATAAAAACTCCTAAAAATTGGAGCTAACTTGGTTACACCAATACTTTACTCTTACAAAAGGTTGAGCTTGGAATAAATCTCGAGCAATCTCACAATTTTCTCGGTTGTATTTTTCAGATTCCTTGGCATCAAAGGACGCAATATATACCGCACTATTTTCATTAACATCAGATCCCCTGTAGAGCACGTACGATATACGATTTGAAGTAAAATAGAGGTAGCCTAGAACGATAAAGACACCGACAATTATACCTATTCCCATTCCTTTCATAGACTTATTTTATATTATATAAACTAAACTTTTAGTTTTGTGAGCCGGAGAGGATTCGAACCTCCGACCAATTCCTTAAGAGGGAACCGCTCTACCACTGAGCTACCGGCCCGCTTGTCATCGCTTTGCTCAGTCAGTAGCGGGCAGGCCCACTTCATGATAGAGCTAGAATGAAAGCATTGTGCTTATTCTCTCCGTTTGCTATGAATCACAAAACAGAGAACTCAGAGATCATTTTATCAAAATTTCCCGATTCTGTCATGTTTTGAATAAATATATTTTATTCTAGTCCTATAGTTGCATTTTGGGGGTCTTTTTGATAAAATATCGCAATGGCACAGAAAGACACTATAACACCTGCCAGACTTGCTGAGCAGTTCAAACGAAAGCCTATGTCTTCTCCTGTAAAAGAGGCTCCTCAGGAGGAGACTGATGAAGGCAGACAGTATTATCAATGGAAAGACGGTCGTGCGCGTGTTAGGCGTGGATTTGACGCATACCTCACTCCCCTTCTCTCACGCCTTCCTCATGAACGAGTTATGGTAGTTCAAGCTGAAGCTGGACTCGGTAAAACGACACGTATCGGACAAGCGCTTATCGATAACGAGCCCAACACGCAAGTAATTCTGACCCAGACACGTCGCCCAGCCGTCCGCATGAACGGCGGATTTATCGCACAAGAAATGGGTGTTAAACCGGGCGAAGAAGTGGGCTGGAGGCTCAAAGGTGAAGGATCGAAGATTTCTGCCAAAACCCGTCTTACTCTCATGGTAGATCAATCCCTAACCAATAAGATCCGCAATGAAGGCAAACTCCCTGAAGGTGTCATTGTGATTGATGAGGCACATGAACGCACCATTCAGACAGATATCAATCTTACACTCATCAAGCAACTTCTGCCCCACTCTCCAAATACAAGAGTTATTATTACTTCAGCCACCATCGATACACAAAAATTTAAGAGGTTCTTTAATACAGGAGACCCGATTCTCGCCATGAATGATCGTAATTATCCTGTGGATGTCCGCCCTTACCATTTGCGGCTTGGACAACATCACACAGAGGGAGCAATTGAGTCTGCGCAGAACGTTCTTGACGCATTCGGAAAAGGCAAATTGACTGTACCTGACGAGAAAGACCCTCAAAAGCAAAATGGAGTCCACTCAGGGGTGGTATTAGTCCTCCTTCCCGGGAAAGATGATATTCAGAGCGCTATGGAGGAAATAGCAGAGTACGCAAAAGAAAAGAACCTGGAACACCTACTGGAAGTCATTGCCTGTCATGGAAAAATGGAGACTGAAGAACAGCAATTGATCGAGCAACCCATAGACTCAGGCAAAATCAGATTTATTTGCGCTACTGAAATCGTTAGATCCGCTATAACAATACCCGGTACGATTGGCGCAATTGACTCGCTTCAGATCAAACGCAAAACTGTCGATGCCAACGGTGCCGGTCACTTAGAAAAAACTTCCGTTTCAGGTGCTGAAGCTGACCAGGGCAAAGGGCGTTCAGGACGAGAAGGGCCCGGATTTTACATACCGGTTTCTTTCAGGAATGAGTATGAGATTATGACGACAAGAGAAAATCCTCAATACTGGCCCATACCTGCTATTCAACGGGAAGCTACCACCTCTGTTGCTCTGCAAATTGCTGCCATAGGCTTTGATATTCGCACACTTGATATGCTTGATAAACCGAGCGATAACAAAATTGCCGTAGCCGTAAAACGTCTACAAAATTTTGACGCACTTGATGATGAGGGGAGAGTCACCGATCTAGGAAGAAGACTCGTTGAGTTCCCCATTGATCCTGAACGGGCTATTGTACTGCTTGAGGCAGAAAAAAGGGGTGTTCTGCCTGAAGCCATGATCAGTATGGCAGCTCTGCAAAATGAAGGAATCGCCTTCACGCCTCCAAAGAATGCAAAAGATATAGTCGTAGATAAAGAAGTTGCTCAGAAAGTTATTGATCGAATATATATTCCAGGATCTTCTCTACATGAAGACACTTCAGATAATTTACGAAGAAGCATTCTTCCACCATGGGCCGAACGAGCAAAAGAAGGAAAAATCCGAATCAACGGGGCAGCATTGCCTCTGCAAGGAGGTGCTCGTGAAGTTGCCGGGCTTGTCTGGCAAGCATTTGGAGAAGGAACCGACTCTGATTTTGTAGCAACAGTCAATGCCTATAGGGCCTACAAAGCAGAACAACAACAGCTCCACGACAACTATGATCCTGAAAAAGCAGGGATGCATAGAGGTAAATGGGTGCAGAAGAATCTTCAGCAATGGAGTAAAGAGCACTTTTTAAATTTTAAGAAACTTACCATAGTCGATCGTACACTTTCAGAACTCCGTGACACGACTAGAGACTCAGGTATGCATCTAGGAGCATACCTGGCAGAGCGCCGAGCATTCTCCAATGAGGATCTAACCAAATCCCTCCTCGTAGGCCTAACAGACGGAGTCTCTACTAAGACAAGCTATGGCTACTCAGGTCTCAAAGGAGAAACAATCAATATTCCCTACGCATCAGCCTATAAAGGAGACGTACAGCTTATCCTAGCTGAAGGCATTACTAAAGATGCCAAAGGAAGAGATATGCATTTCGCAAGTATGGTGGCCCCTGTACAGCTCGACTGGATCAGAGAAGTGGCACCAAAAGCTCTTACTGAAGAGACTGACGCATCAACTGGTTATTATGATTCATACTCTGATAAAGCTTTTGTTCAAAGGCAGGTAAAGTTGGGAAATTTGGTGCTCACATCAGAAAGAGTAGAAGCAGATACTGAAACCAGACAGGAGATTATGAGAAAAGAAGAAGAAAGAGCTTCTGAAAGAGATAGTCTTTTTGGCTATTCATCACTGAGTAGGCCTTCATATGAACCCTACGAATCAACTCCTCGTCTTGATCGATATAGAAGCCCAAGATATTCTTATGCTCAACCAGAACCTGTCTATGAGGCAAGACCATCTGCTAACGATGAACGCTTCACCATGCTGCAAGATTATGAAGATACACCAACAGATGAGCTGGTAACGATTATGACTGACGAAGGAAAAAGAGATCAAGGAAAATTCAGGTTAGCCGTCTCTGCGCTTGCTAATCAAGGCGAAGAAGGCATGCTGGCTCTCTTATCAGCAAAAGTCGGTTCAGAAACACTAGATAATGTAACAAAAACATTAGAGAAAACGAGAAAGGACGCAACAAAAGATTATCATGCATATGACACTAATAGAGCTGTCGATAGCAAAATCAATAAAACAAAACATAACCTTGACCTATACAGATTACTGACTATCGCAGCCAAAGACCCTCTCGTTAAGGACTTATTTGGAAGAGATGCTCAGGCGCAGCAACCTTTCCAACTGGCATTATACCGGCGTCTTGATGAATATTCCCACACATACAAACCTTTGCCAAATGAAGCAGGGTTGAGCGATGAAATTACAACAGTTCTTGAGGCAATGACAAGCATTTGACTGGGTTCCCTCTTGAAATAATAAAGAGGAAATCCTATAATCCATTTTTGGAGCACACACTATGGCAGGAACAGAACAAAGACCAGGATTAATTCTTAGAGCGGCAGAGGCTTCTTCGCCGGCAGACCGCTTGGTAACAAAAGCAGAAAAAAATCTTGCAGTAGCCAGGAAATGGGAAATTGCCAGAGTTGATCCTGCTGAAGGAGAAGAAGCAGCTGAGCGGGTTTCCAAAGGCCTTGAGCGGTTTTTTGCCTGGGATTTGGAGAACAGGAGAATCTCAGCACAAATCTTTGGCGAGAACTATCAAACATATGTTCCCTATATCAATAACTACACGGGAACAGGTGTGGGCGGTGCAGCATGCTCTGATGGAAGAATCTATAACGGAGCTATTTTCGATCCTCTCGTCGGGGTTCTGGATAAAAGACCCCAGGGGATGTTCGCCACCAAGATCTCAGGCTCAGACGGCACACCCGTTCTTAAAGATCACTCAATCCCCTCCGCAATCACCGCAGACGTAAAACTGTTTGACCTGAAACGAAGGAATATAGAAGCTAATAACGAAAGATTTAAGAACATGGAAATCTTTGGACAGACAGTTCGGGATATTACTAGCGTTATAAGAGAAGCGCTCGAAGAGGAAGAGGCAGAGAATCCATTCGCCTTCAGGCCCGCACCGCTAAAACCGAAAGAGCATGCAGTCTATCAAACACGAACTGAGCAGAAACCGCAAATCGTTGAATTCCCCGGGCCGCATATTGACTCTGTACATCCAGTACATGGTTGCGGAGCGGCAAAAGCCAAAGGGACTGCAGACGGAACCTCGGAAGAGACGGCAATGAAAATAGGTGGTATTAATCTCTATTTTGACGAGCTCGGAGAAGGTTTCGATGCGTACAACAACAACATAAGGAAGGCAGGCGGAAAAGGGGCCACCTTTGACATGGTTCACGATTCGCATTCCCAAGGCCTGATCTATGGACTCAGGGACGCATATCTTAATGGCTCGCTTAGCGCAGTTGATAGCCCTGAAGAACTTCGTCCCACACTTGAAGACCTTCATTTTTCAGGCAAGATTATGATGACAGAACTGCTTGACCAGCAATTTAGTTCCAAAATAGACCGAGTAAAAAGAAGACTTCGTGACCAACTTGGGCTCCCTGTCGAACTGGATCTGACTAACACAGATGACTTTGCTGACAGCATGATGCTTACCGGACTCATTGCGAAAGGTATTACAGAAAAATACGAAGATGCAGATCCGGAATTTTCGTGGATACCTGGGCAGATGAAAGAGGATAAATCTCAAGAAGCAGTAAGAACACTTGCATACACCTCTGTTAGAAATAGCGCGTATAGAAACCTAAGCAACATAGTTCCAGGTGAACACGATCTAGTAGAGCATCCTGAACAGTTAGTTCGCGCAGGTTCGACAGGTGCCCCTCTCAATGTTAACACAAAAGCTTTTATCCACGTGACACCACAAGGCAGATTTACCAGGGCAGACAGAGGGGAGATAAAAAAACTCAAAGGACTGGCTGATAAATTCATGCCGGAGCTTCCGGGAGATTTGAAAGCAGACTTTGAGAAGGAAGCGCTGGTTATCGTCGCCATGGGGAAATTTGATGATACAAAATATAAAATTTATGATACAGATGACGAGAATACGAGAATAGAAAAGATCATCGAACGAACGAAGGCCTTTGAAGTAGAGACTAGTGCTGTAAGAGGCAATGCTTCCGATTTAAGAGATATTTACCGCAACGAGGTTAGAGCAGGAAGAGTAGTAGTGGTGGCTGCTATTGCGAACAAGAGAAGAGAGATCACCCACGTTATCTCCTCTGATGCCGCCAACGATAATGTTGATGAATGAGTTATTGACTTGAAGCTGCAAGTGACTGCTCCCCCTTTCTATAGCCAAGAAGTGCCAAAAGCGGTGAAGCCATCATCGTTGTTGCCAGTGCCATAATCACAAGCATCGCGAAAATCGTCGGAGAAAGCACGCCGAGCTCAAGACCGATATTGAGAACAATTAACTCGACTAGTCCCCGCATATTCATAAGAAGTCCCACCCCGAGAGAATCCTTCCATGAGTTGCCAACGAAGTGTGATGAGAAAAATCCACCCAGAATCTTTCCAATACAAGCCACAGCAAAAATAGCAAAACAAATTAACCACAGATTGAATCCGCTAATCAGTCCTATTTGCGTCCTCAAACCGCTGAGAACAAAAAAGAGCGGAAGGAATAAGACACTATTGACCTTATCCAGACTTGCTATATTCTTGATAAATTCGTTACGCCTAGGT
>JAHFKE010000043.1 GCA_023245515.1 Candidatus Levyibacteriota bacterium | reverse complement strand
CCAGTAGTGTGCTAATATCCGTGAGTCCTTCGAGGAGATATGGATCGACGAATTGCGCCTCACTCATGATCTTGTGGTAAATGGAAGAGTTAGGTAGTAAGATCGCATTATCTTTTTTTAACTGCCGCAGGTAAGGCAGCGCAGCTTCCCGTATGCCCTTTTTTGCTTTTCTGACTATTGAGGCTGTTTTGTCTTCTTGATTCTTATCGCCGACACCTGATAGTTGGTCAATGCCGAGTACCACGCTGTTGAGGAAGGCGGTTTTTTCACCATCGCCTAGATTGTCATCATCCATGACTTTTTGAGTTAAGATAGCGATGGCTTCTGAAAAATTCTGGTCAATTTCAAATCCTTCTCTGCCTTCTGATACTTTCAGGATTCTCCCAAGCTCGATACAGATGGTCTTGGGGGATGTGTTGAGTCTATCTTTGGGTATCTCGATAGAAAAATCAGCCTCGCGATTACGGGAAAAGACGATGCGCGGATGCTCATCCTCGATCAAAAGCACTTCTGATTGACTCTGGGCGATATGCCTGGCCTCTGTAGGCGAAAGTGGATTATATCCTTTCCCATGTCCCGGTAGGAACATCTTGAAAAACAACTGCTTATTCATGCCTGATCCGGTATCTCGGATGACGATCTGATCCGAATCCACAGTAATGTCAATCGCGCCTTTTGGTGTAACAGTATTACCACGACCGATGACTTTAATGTCACTACAACCATTAATTTTTTCATCATTCACAGATATCGTTGTCTCAGGTACGTAGGGAAAACGTTCTTTGACCCGTCGCTCGATATCGTGTTGCTGCTTGGCTGAGAGATCGATCTCTGACACCCTGATGATAGTCCACGTCTCACCTTCAGCGAATTGCTCTTTTTCCTCAGATGTCGGAGGAGAAAATTTGATATAGATTTGATCATCATAGCCTCTTCGCGCCCGCAAAGCCGAAATCTCTCCATTTACCGAACGGGTAATGGAACTTACTTCGCCTTTGCCTTTTTCCAGCCAGGCAAATATCTGCTTCACTCCCAAGCCAAACTGTCCGAGTTCTTCTCTTTCCAAACTAGCATCAATAGCGTCAATAGAATTAGAGACAGCCTCGAGTATGCCCTGCGTTTTGGGGTCTTTATTTTGTCTCTCCAAAACGACATCGGTTCTTTTTTTAGGATAACCACGAGGAAATATCTGTTTGGCCTCAGGCAGATAATCTGCTCCTGTGGCTACGTCAGTCATTTTTCCTCCCACATGCTGTTGCATGTTGTCTGTATTTTGAGATTCCAGCACGTCTCCATAGGCGATAAATACTTCCCAAGGAACCCAATTAAGAAGATGAGGATTACGTTCAAAAAGCTCTTTGGGGGAAGGGCAGAGATTTTTGAACTCTTTCATGATCCTTTTGGCCTTCTTTTTGTCTCCGCTTTGTAGCTCTTTCTTAAATGCATCAAAGTCAGGTAATGCTTCATCGCCTCCGCTCAAATAGCTTCCCAGACTTTGCTCTAAATCTTGTGGATCATCGGGTAAAAATCTTCCTTGTATGCCTGGAAGAGGCTCCCCACCTTTCATCAGATCTGAGAGAGGTCGTTGCCAATAAAGTGCCAAAAAATTGCCTTTCCCAAGTTGTTGAGGCGCTGGAATTGTTCTTTTATCCTTTGCGTTTACTTGATGATCTTTCTTGTGTTCGTTAGTCGCATCCATAACTACTATCAGTATAGTAAATAAATCTCAATGTAAGCAACATTTTTACATACTTACAAATATAATTACAAATATCTTTACATATGCTAATTTAGCTTGTCTTTACAATAATATTTACAAATAACTTGACAATTAATATATGTTATGATATAATAACTTGATACATATGTTCACGCCTAAATTCAACTTTACCTCCAAAATTGTTAACGAATTGACGGCTATTGAGCGTCTGTACGGACAATTATTGGGAGAAAAGCTCATCCCTTCGATTTCTTTGAAGCTAACACAGGAAAATCAGATACTTGCCACTCATTACTCGACGAGTATTGAAGGCAATCCCCTTTCCGAATTCGATGTTACCAATATTATCTTGGGAGATCAGATCCCTGTTACCAAATCTGAAAAAGAAGTGAAGAATTACTTCGCCGTTTTGAGTAGAATCTTTCTCCTAGCCAAGAAGCATACGCCAATCGACACAGAACTTATCAAAAGCCTCCATCATGAGCTCATGGATGGTATCGAGGTCAAGGATTTGGGCGAATTCCGCGACAGCGGGGTTTTCGTTGGGCACAGAACAGCCACGGAAATCGTTGTCAAACACAATCCCCCCTTTCACACAGCAGTTGAGATAGAAAAGGCCTTAGGTGTGATATTCGGCTGGGCCATGAGTGATGACCCAACTCACCCACTTATAAAAGCCGGTATTATTCATCATCAATTTGTCTATGTTCATCCGTTTCTTGACGGAAATGGTAGATTAGGAAGAATTTTGACCTCATATTACTTACTTTTGAAGAATTACGAAGTTGCCAAATACTTTATTTTGGATGACTACTATGATATTGATAGGCATTTATATTCGGATACCCTTCATTTGGCTGACACAGGTGACGAGACAGAGTGGCTGGAGTATTTCCTAGAAGGTATCGCTCACTCGCTTCAGGCAGCTCTTGCCAGAATCAATGAGCTGAAGAATACCGCAGTAGACGATGTGACGGGTGAAAAGCGGGTACTCGTGACAGCCCGTGAGGAAGATGTCTTACAGGTGGTGATTGAGAAAAAGGCCATCAAAACCAGCGATATCCAAGAAAATCTTTCAGTCACCAGACAACAGGCTCACTCTCTGCTCGCATCTCTGGTCAAAAAAGGAATTTTACAAAAATTCGGCATCACAAAGACAAGCTACTACAAGCTCGCCAAGAAGTAACTTCCACAAATCTAAAAGCCTGACATATTACTCCGACAAGAACTACAGGTTGCAATTTTCGTATTTTTTACTTATAATCGTTCTACTTTTTAAAATGAGAGAAGCAGGATTAACCCCTAGGGATCATTATATTAGAAGTCTCGATAACATTTCTACAGTTGATGGGAGAGAGTCTCCTTTTACGCGCGAACTTATTCCATATCTTTCGGAAGGGGCACTGCACCGTTATCGTTCAGTTGTTGAAGTAGAGGCGTTGATTGCGTTATCTGAGAGTGATTTTTCCAAACGGCCTACAATTAGCAAAGAAGAAAAGCAGGCTCTTCGGGGACTGGTAACTCCCGAAGCTTTTGATGCGTCAATTCCGGCTGATTATGATCATTTTGGAAGAAATGGCGCGGGTCCATTTGAACATGATGTAAAGGCTGTCGAGGTAACTCTGAGAGAGAAACTTGATGAAAACGACTTAGGGAGATTGAAAGAATGGCTTCATTTTCCTATGACTTCAGAAGATGTAAATAATCTAGCATATAATTTGATGCTTCGGGATGCAATTAATAACGTTTGGCTTCCGAAAGCACTTGAAGTTGGCGATAAGTTGGCTGAGTTTTCTGCTCGATACGCCCATGTTCCGGTTCTTGGAAAAACACATGGCATGAACGCTTCTCCAACTACATTTGGAAAGCGCTTTTCATATACTCTAGAGCAAATGACAGACGTTATGGACGGTATTAATCAGCATAAGTTTAGCGGAAAATTCAGCGGTGCTGTAGGAAATGATAATGCCATGCTAGCCGTAGCGCCTGATTTTGATTTTGAAAAGTATGCAAGAGAATTTGTAGAAGGGTTTGGTTTTGAATATGTTGAAAATGCTAATCAGCGCAATTCACATATTGCGATTGTACGCTCATTGGGTGAAATAAAGCTCATGAATGTTGTTGGTGGCGATCTGTGTGAGAATATAAGACACAACGTAATGATGGGGGTGGCTGTATCAGGAAGGTCAAGCAAGTCACGTGGGATCCTCTGTCATGCCGCATAAAATAAACCCGTGGTTTTTTGAGGTTGGACAAGGGTATTTTGAGCAGTCAAGTCAAGAAATAGATGGGGCCGCGAATGGATTAATTCCGAGTGCTTTTGAAAGAGACTTGACTGATCATCCATGGGAGAGGGCATATGGTGAAATGCTTGGCAAGAGTCTTGTCGGTCTGTCATACATTTCGGAAGGACTGGACACATTGCGGGTAGATGATGAGACCGCCTTGCGTGAATTGCAAGCAACACCTGAGATTCTAAGTGAAGCGGTACAGATTGCTGGCAGAATTGCGGGGGCTCCAAATATATATATGACCATAAAGCATGTTACCCGCGGAAGACGGCTTGATCGGGATACGCTAAGCAAAATCATCGAGGAGAATATTCCTGATGAGGAATTAAAGCAAAAATTAAGAGATCTTAAGCCTGAGGATTACACAGGTAAAGCAGGAGAGATAGCAGAGAGGACTGTGAGAAAATATAAAAAGCTTCGAAGTAAAGTTGAGAAAGGAGTGTTGGATGAGGCTAATGGGGTCGATGCCGTGCTTTTTGATTTTGATGGCACATTGCAGGTTGGAGAGAAAGAAGAGCTTCATGCACGTCTTGCTGAAATCTCTGATCGTATGGGGATGGGTTTTAGTCCTGAAGAAATTGCAGAGTTTGGTGACAGAAGTGATTATCGAGAGATGAAGCAGTTAATGGTTAACAGATACAATCTTCAACATCCTGAGGCACAGGTAACTGAAGATCAATTTCAAGAGGTAAATAATCAGGTCTCGGGTACTTTTGATGACCGGCTTAGACTTGCTGATGGAGCAGTAGAAACCCTAGAAGCGTTAAGGGCTGCAGGTAAAAAAACTGGAATTATAACCACAAGGGGGTCCAACTCTCTGCCAAGAATCCTAAACAATTATGGTATTACTGATCTTTTTGATGTTATCGTTAACAGGGATGATGTTGCTAGGCGCAAGCCTCACCCTGAGCCAGTTGCCATAGGTCTTGAAAAGCTAGGGATATCGGAGCCTGAAAGAGTGGTTTTTGTTGGGGATAATCAGGTCGACGATGTGATCGCAGGGAATGCTCTGGGAGTAAAAACTGTTATTGTTTCCAGTGAGCCGCTAGACCCACGAGGGGCAAATCCGACGCACCATTATGATAGCCTTAGACCAGTAGGTAAACGCTTTGGTCGTTAATTAATAACATATGGCAGAAAGAGAACTAACAACAAAAATTGCCTTCGTTGGAGCCGCGAGCGTCGGCAAAACAACACTCTTAAATGAGTTAAGAGGAAGACATCGCGGTAATCCTAAGGTTGGATTTGTTGACGAAGTTGGTCGTAAATTTTTTCAAGAAAATCCTACCTCTGAAGCGGACATGTTTTCCTTTGGTGTTCAGGCAAGACTTCAGGATTTAATTCTCCTAGAGGAAAAGAAAGTCCATGCCACAAAACCAGAAATAATTATCTGTGACAGATCAGTACTGGATTCCCCTGTTCACCTCAGAGCCCATGAAGACTATGATGCAGCCGAGATGCTTGTTGAAAGGGTCAAGGACTGGATTCCTACATATAGCTCATTTGTCTTACTCGATGCTACAGGTGTGCCTTTTAAGAATGACAAGGTAAGGATTGAAGGCGTTGATACAAGACGCAAGATTCAAGGAGCATTTTTGGATTTTTTTAGAGAAAATAATTTTCCCTACGAACTACTAAGCGGTACTGTGTATGAGAGAGCAGCAAGGGTTGAAAATATACTGAATATTGCAGCTTAATTTTCGGTATCACAAAAACCAGCTATTACAAGCTTGCCAAGAAGTAGCAATAATCCCCATTATCCCTTCTTTTCTAATTCTCATCTCCTTATTACTCTTTGAGAATCACAAGAGAAGGGATAAAATGTCAAGTGTGTGCGGTCTGAAATAACAGAATTTTGATAGCGAATAATCGCATTCTGTATAAGTCAGTGCGGCACGCTTTAGCGGCATTTTATCCCCTCGGAGTTATGTGACTTTGTTTATCACTCCGATCGTTGGTTAGTTATGGTAGGAAGAGGAATCCTGCTACTGCGTCTGGGTGTGTCTTCACGAGGAAGCCGATCCCGAGGGTAACGGCCCCGATCAGAAGTCCCAGTCCAGCGCGGGCGCGCTTTCCTTCGACAGGTACCTCGAAAAACTTCTCAATGAGGTACAAGACGAAGAACGTCCCGCCGATCTTCTGTAGCTCGCCGATCCCGAACACGGAACCGACCAAGAGAGCAGCCACGCCTGCCAGGATGGTGACGACCTGGAACAACACGTAGTTGCCCTTGTCTTCGTACCAGCGGCTCGAAGCGATGAGAAGTCCCAGGTAGCCGACAAAGCTTCCCAGGAACAGCGCACCGAATTCGAAGACAGCGAGTGTTGGTGTGTGTGCACCAGACACCCGAATTCCGACGAAGCCCGCCAGAATCACGAATGCCGCTGTCGTTGCTCGCCCGAACCCCTTGTCATCCCTGAAGCCGATGGTGTAGGAAAGCGGCGAGGCGACGACGCTGAAGCCGAGAGCCGATAGGAGCGCTGCCACGGCGAAGAAGCCGAGCAAAGAACTCCCGTAGACCACGGCGGCAGCAGTCCACGCGACGAAGAGAATTCCGGAGAACCGGAACGGATCGCGTGCGAACTTGCGCTTGGTAGCACTGAACCCCAGAGCTGCCATAACAAGCAGGCAGCCCGTGAGTCCCACGTACTCGCTGATCGAGTCCCCCAGTCTCAATCCCCAAAGGAGAAGTCCGACGCCAATGGCGTAGAACACCACCTCGTAGACGACGTAGGGAACGTTCTTGAGCACCTTCATGAGGTCCTTGACGTATGAGCCGAAAAGATATGCGAAGCATACCGTCACGGCAATACTGCCAAGTACCAAGAAGACGTTGACGAAGGTGATCAGTCCCGCGAATTCCTGTAGCGGAGTCAGATCATCTCCTGGTGCAAGAAGTACCTGTTCTAACATGTACTCCCTTTCTAGAAGCACTTAAATGATTCGTACTGAAAAGCAAGATCTCCTTTCTTCCATAACATGTTAATGAACTAAAAACCAAAACGAAACGCCTTTGTTTCGCGGTTTCGTAAGATTATAACAAATGCTTTATAATGACTTAATGAAAATTATTTTAGGTTCCCAATCAATCGGACGAAAAGAGGTCTTGGAAAAAGCAGGATACACATTTGAGATAAGAGTCGCGGATATTGATGAAAAAGCGATCAGATCTGATAACCATGAAGAGCTTCCTCTTCTCATTGCCAGAGCTAAAGCTGATAAATTGCTCACTATCATACACGAACCGGCCATACTCATAACCTCAGAGCAAGTAGTTGTCTACAATAAAGAGCTTAGGGAGAAGCCTGAATCTGAGCATCAAGCAGGAGAATATCTGAGAAGTTATGGCATAGATCCCGTGCAGACTAACACGGCTGTCGTCGTTGTGAACACCGCTACCGGCAAGAGGGTAGAAGGAGTGGATATTGCCAGAGTATATTTTAAGCCTATCCCGCAGGCTGTGATTGATGAGCTGATAAAAGAGCGCAAAGTCATGCACGCAGCAGGAGGATTTATCATCGAACATCCCCTCTTGAAGCCCTACGTAGAGCGTATTGAGGGAGATCCCGATAGTGTTACAGGTCTACCACTGAAATTAGTTGAAGAATTGATGGAGAAAGTAAAAGATAACTCATAGAATAAAAAATTTCTCTTCATTATATACATATGATACCACCTCGTAGTATCTGCTTTGAGAGAGTTGATTTTGTTAGGTTTATATACTATAATACCCATCTGGGATTTTTATATCTTCCTTTATTTAAAATTATATATGAGAAAAGAATTTTCTATACGAACAGAAGGATTGCCGGAAAGATTTGCCATTGCAACATCTGCATTTGTACAGTCTGAATTGCCCTTGTCTTCTTCGGGAGATAGACCAACTTTGCCCGAAGCAATTGTTGATAGGATGCTTGGTTCTAGAAAGCAGAGACAGTCGATACCTGTTCCAGAAGGTAGCAAAGGTAGTATGAGAAGTCTTGTAGAAAGACACGTAAAAGAGGAGTCGCCCATCCCCGTACTCGTCCCTATGGGACCTAAAAAGCCAATTATGGATGAAGGGGTTGATTTAGCAGAAGTTGCCATGTTAAAAACACTCAATAGTCAAGCAGAGACAGTGCGGCAGGTATACTCACCCGGTGTAGAATATTTTTTCAGATTTGAAGATGTTACCGGATTATATTTGGAAGGCGGAGAGCCAGGTATAGAAAGAACTATGGAATCATATGGTAGGGGTCTGGATTCTTTAATCAGAGTTTTGGGTCATAACGATTTCATGTCAGTTGTGAGAGAGAGTGCATTAGTACGCCCTGAGGATTTTTGTGATGAATCTCGTGGGTATGCACCTTTACTGAGTGCCTATATCGCAGACAGCGATCGCGCAGGTATTGATAATGCTTCTGAGCTAGATAGTTTCAAAGCACTCCAAGAGGTCGGATGGCAAGGTGCAGTTCCTGCCGAGCAGCGACAATTTTATCGAGATCGCTATTCTAAATTATATCCGGAAAGAGATTCTTCTCAAATTGACGGAATGATGACAACGTACTTAGCATCAACTCTAGCAAGGTATAAGTTGGGAGTTAATGCTCCACCGGAAATAGCTGATGGACATTTTCAGCTTAACTTTGCTCCGCCAGTCCCAGGTACTCCAACGGGTCTGACTTCTACTCGTATGTATTACCGAGTTTTACCTACAGACGTAACCCGTATGCATATAGCTTTTTGGAGAGCGAAAGGTGTTATGAAAGAGCATAATTCCTCAGAGATCAAGCCAACACTTGTTCCTTGGGGCTCTTCCGATGAGCAGGCCTCTCATACAGGAAATATTACTATTTTTGATTCTCAGGATTTGGTAAATGTGCAAGCGG
>JAHFKE010000042.1 GCA_023245515.1 Candidatus Levyibacteriota bacterium | reverse complement strand
GGGCGCTAAAGATGGCATCGCCCATATCACCTTTGCGCTATTTGATAAAGGAGATGAGGTGCTGATCCCAAATCCCGGATATCCTGCATACGCAGCTCCTGTCAAACTGATTGGGGCCGTCCCCGTCTTTTATGACCTAAAAGAGGAAGATGATTTTAAGCTAAATCTTTCTTCCATAAAAGAAAAGATAACAAGTAAGACAAAAGCCATATGGATTAACTTCCCATCAAATCCAACAGGACAAATAATAACCCGCGAAGAACTGGAAAAGCTTATTGCATTAGCAAAGCAGAATAACATCCTTGCTCTCTTTGATAATGCCTATTCAGAGATTACTTTTGACGGATATAAAGCACCAAGTATTTTACAAATTAAAGGCGCTAAGGACGTAGCGATAGAATTTGGATCTTTTTCAAAATCATTCTCCTTCGCAGGATTCCGCATGGGATGGGCCGTGGGCAATGAGCAAGTGATTGCTGCACTTGCGAAAGTCAAAACTCACATGGACTCAGGACTTGCACTACCGCTGCAAAGACTCGGTGCATATGCATTAACCAACACTGATAAAAAATGGCACGATGAAATGATAGCCACATACCAAAAGCGTAGAGAAATAGTTGCACAAAAGTTGACTCAACTTGGACTAACATTTACCTTACCAAAAGCAACACTCTATATTTGGGCAAAAATCCCACCAACTGAGAAGAACTCGGGAGAGTTTTGTCATAGAATCTTAAAAGAAAAACAAATTCTCCTCACGCCTGGCACTGCTTTCGGATCCAGCGGAGAAAGATACGTAAGAGTGAGTATCGGTATTGATATAAGCAAGATAGAAGAATATTTTACATAATAAAATTATGAAAAAAATAACAATAATTGGCTATGGTCGGTTTGGCAAAACGCTCCATAAGCTTTTAAAAAGTGATTTTGATGTACTCATCTATAGCAGAAGCACTATAGAGAAAGATATATTGGAGGACGAACATATAACATATGATTTAAAAAAAGCGTACGAAAGCGATGTAGTCTTCTATGCCACTCCAATTAACTCATTTGAAAAAATCATAGCAGACCACAAAAAATACTTTCGAGATAATCATCTTCTCATTGATGTATCTTCCGTTAAGATGCATCCTAAATCTATTTTAAAGAAGTATTTAGAGGATACAACAATACAGGCATTGTTAACACATCCCATGTTTGGTCCAGATAGCGCGAAGAATGGGTTTGAGAAGTTACCAATTATCATAGAACAATTCAGAACCCATGAAGAAAACTATATATTTTGGAAAAATTATTTTCAAAAAAAAGGGCTGCATACTATTGAAATGGATGCTGAAGAACACGATAAGCTGGCAGCCGATTCTCAAGGATTAACTCATTTTGTAGGAAGACTGCTTGAGGAATATGGATTCAAGAAAACTCCGATAGATTCACTGGGAACTAAAAAATTATTGGAAGTGGAAGAGCAGACTTGTAATGATTCGTGGCAATTATTTACAGACCTCCAACAGTATAATCCCTATACAAAAGGTATGAGAATTAAGCTAGGGGATTCGTATGAGAAAATTTATAACAAAATAATATCAATCGACAAAAAAGATTCAAGTAACAAAAAGGTTGTTTTTGGTATTCAAGGAGGAAGGGGGAGCTTTAATGAAGAAGCAATATTGTATTATGTAAAAAAGAACGACATAAAAAATTACCAAATTGAATATCTATTTACTTCAGAGAATGTTTTGAAAGCACTGCATTCAGGAGATATAGACCAAGGAATTTTTGCAATTCATAATTCTATGGGAGGAATTGTTTTCGAAACTATTGAAGCGATGGGGAAGTATCCTTTTTCTGTTGTCGAAGAATTTGCCATCAAAATTTCACATGCCCTTATGATTCCAAAAAATAAAGCTCTTCGGGATATCACGACGATTATGACACATCCCCAGGTACTGGCTCAGTGTAGGATATCACTTACGCAAAAATATCCAAACCTCAGACTGACATCGGGAACAGGAGAACTGATAGACCACGCGCTGGTCGCCAGAAATTTATCCGAAGGAAAGCTACCGAAAGATATTGCAACAATGGGCAGTACGATACTGGCCGAGATTTATGGATTAGCTATAATCGAAGACAATTTACAAGATTCCAAGGAAAATTATACTAGTTTCCTGCTCATAAAAAGACTATAATTAATTCATGGAAGAACAATTCTTGGACCTGAAAAATAGCGCCCTCTCTCTCATTCTTGATACTGAGTCGCTCACAGAACTTGAGGAAATAAGAATCCAATTTCTGGGTAAAAACGGCGAATTAACTCTTCTCTTTAAAGAAGTTACCAAACTCTCTGCCGAAGAAAAGCCTGAAGCTGGAAAAGTAGCAAATGAGGTTAAGCGAATAATAGAAAATACGATCAAGCAAAAATCAGACGAGCTTACAAAAAAAGGCAAGAGTAAGCATCAATCGCTTGATGTCACCGAACCAGGTATCAAGCCACCGCTCGGCCACCTCCATCTCGTCACCCAGGCCATCCGAGAAATCACAACAATTTTCGGACATATCGGATTTACAAGAGAACGTTATCCTGAGGTCGAATGGGACTGGTATGCTTTCACCTCACTGAACTTTCCAGATGATCATCCTGCCAGAGACGACTGGGAAACTTTTTTCATCAAACAACAACCTGACTCCAAAATGGGTCCTGTCGTACTGACTCCCCACACATCATCCGGACAAGTTCGGGAAATGCAAAAAAAACAACTCCCTATTAAAATGCTTAATATCGCCAAATGCTATCGTAGACAATCAGATGTAAGCCATACACAAATGTTCCATCAGTTTGAGGGAGTAGTAATTGGACAAGATATCTCCATCACTCACTTAAAGGGAACTCTTGATTATTTCGTCAAATCATATTTTGGTAAAGATCGCATAGCGAGAATCCGCCCTTATCATTTCCAATTTACTGAACCCTCGTTTGAAGTCGACATCTCTTGCGGTATTTGTTTTGGCAAAGGGTGCAAGCTGTGCAAAGAGGGCTGGCTCGAAATGGGCGGTGCAGGAATGGTGCATCCAAACGTTCTAAAATTTGGAGGCATCGATCCTCAAAAATACACAGGCTTTGCTTTCGGCTGGGGAGTTGAACGCATTCTGATGATGAAAGAAGGGATACAAATCGATGACCTACGTATTTTGTATGGAAATGACTTAGATTTTTTGAAACAATTTTAATCTTATGAAACTAAAAGTCTTAAAAAAACACAATAAAAAAATTAGAGATTTTGAAAAAAGAGAATGGGACATTGCAGATCAAGAACATTATGGAAAAATACTTGATTGGTCATCCAAAAAATTTGTAGTCGTCGCCTATGAAAAAACAGAAATGATTGGTGTCATAGAATTCAGTATAAAAGTTGGCGTAGCAGATATACAGACTTTAATTGTATCCTCTACAGAAAGAGGAAAAGGAATTGGCAAAGCACTATTAACTAAAACAGAAGAAATAGCAAAAAAGAATGACGCTCATAAACTATACTTAATAACAGGCAAGGGCTGGAAAGCAGAAGATTTTTACAAAAATTTTGGCATGGTCAAAACAGCAGATTTACCAAATCATTATATAAATCGCGACTTTGTCGCATACAGTAAATTTATTTAACATTATGAATATTAAAATATTAGACAGTTGGCTAAGAGAATATGTTGTAACAAAAGCAACTCCTAAGCAGATTGCTGAAAAGTTATCGTTAACAAGTGTCTCTGTGGAGAGACTGGAGAAGTATGGATCAGATTTTGTTTATGATATTGAGGTAACGACTAATAGGCCTGAATTGATGTCGGTCATAGGACTGGCTCGTGAGACAGCAGCAGTTCTCATAGAAAATGACATACACGCTGTCTTCACTCCGCGTACAATCAAGTCCCCAAAAACGAGTAATGAAGTTTCCATAGAGATTAAGAATGATCCCCACTTGGTCAATAGAGTGATGGCAGTGGTCATGGAGGTAGCAGTGAGACCATCTCCAAAGGCAATAAAAGAGCGTCTGGAATCAACCGACATAAGAAGTCTTAATAACCTTATTGATGTAACCAACTATGTGATGCGGGCCGTGGGACACCCAACGCATGTCTTCGATTACAATAGATTGGATACAAAAACACTCACCATTCGTGAGTCAAAAAAGGGCGAAGAAATTACGACTCTTGATCAAAAAACTTTTAAGCTCCAGGGTGGAGATATCGTTGCCGAAAATGATAAAGGTCAAATCGTTGACCTACTTGGTGTCATGGGACTTGAGAATAGTGTAGTGACTGACCAAACAAAACGAATTTTATTCTTCATAGATAATGTGGACCCGAATCGAATCCGTAAAACTTCCATGAGACTTGGAATAAGATCAGAAGCTGCAGTGCTCAATGAGAAAACCGTCGATCCCGAACTGGCATACGACGCATTACTCTATGGTATCGAACTCTTTGAAAAAATTGCAGATGGAAAAGTAATTTCAAAAATTGTAGACATCTATCCCAACAAGATCAAACCAAAGACAGTCACAGTTACACAGCAGCAAATTCAAAACCTCATCGGCATATCTATTCCTCTTAAAAAGTCTCAGGACATATTAGTGAATCTTGGATTTAGCGTTGAGAAGAAAGATGAAAAATTACTCGTTACACCTCCCTCATTCAGAGCAGGTGACATAGCCATTCCGGAAGACGTGATTGAAGAAATTGCCAGAGTATATGGCTATCATAATATTCCCAATATCATTCCACCTCTTACAACAGCAGTAATAAAAAATGAGACAAGTAAATTCTTCTGGGAAGATCGCATTAAAGACGCTCTCAAATACTGGGGGTTCACAGAAGTCTACACCTATTCTATGGTATCGGAATCACTTTATGAAGGGCCACTGGAAAGTGCAGTAACGATTCAAAATCCTCTTTCAGAAGATACAGCATACATGCGCCGCACCCTCGTCCCAAGTCTCTTGCAAGTTGTCACTAAAAATAAAAGCTACGACAACATAAAAATATTTGAACTCGCTAATATCTATGCACAACGAACAAATAACCTTCCTGACGAAAGACTAAAATTGGCAGGAGTTCTCAAAAAACCAAAAGTATCCTTTTACGAAGTCAAAGGCGTTATCGAACAATTGTTGAGCGACCTTGGTATTAAAAATCTGACGTTTAAAAACCTGGAAAGGGGAGGGGACGGCGCAAGTGTTTTTGTTGATAAAGACTACTTGGGCGATATCGAAGTTCTCGATAATAACACTGTCGATTTCGAACTCGAATTTAGTGTAATCTTAAAACACGCGACGCTCAAGAAAGTGTACAATCCAAGCAGTAAGTATCCCCCCGTCGTTGAAGATCTTGCGATAATTGCACCTGCAAATATTCTGACAGGAGGCCTTATAGAAAGCATCAAGAAGCAGAGCTCACTGATAACTGATGTTTCACTACTTGATAAGTATAAAGGTAATCGGACATTTCATATTATCTATCAGAGCTACACAAAAAATCTGACTAATGAAGAAGTAGGGGACATCCGTAAAAAAATTCTTAAAGAACTAAAAGAAAAATTTGATGCAACAATAGTATATTAAGGTGTTGGCGTTAAAGTAGGCGTTGTTTCTGCTCCCTGCACTGCGGGAGTTGCTGTTGGATTATCTCCATCTTTATGCTCATTCTTCAGCTCATCAGGAGGATTGTACACCTCCTCATCTTTGTGAAATTGCTTTATCCATTCATCGATGCCTTTCTGCCAACGGTTTTGTCCATCGGTTGACACCGGATCATCTTCTTTGAAGACGTAGTAATTTTTCCCGTCTTTGCTTTTATAAATAGGGGACTCAAAAGTCGGCTCCGTTCCTTTGATGAAATATTCAGACCTGGTTGACTGTCCTCCATGGGGCAGCCCGCCGGCAAAAGAATCTACCTGAAGAGCAACGACATTATCCGGCTTGGCGAAAGACTCTTCGGGAGTATGCTTCAATACAAGAGTCATAATCTTATTCCAGATCGGAGAAGCCCCCGTGATACCTGAAGCGATGGCCGCATTCATTGGCGTATTGTCATTATTACCCACCCAAACTCCTACGACATAAGAGGGCGTATAGCCAAATGTCCAGTTATCTCTTTTTTCATCCGTTGTACCTGTTTTGACGGCCACTGTTCTGCCAGGAATATTGAGCCATGAACTTGGGCCAAAAGCTAAAGAGCGAGCATTATTGTCAAGAAGAATATGAGAGATCAAAAATGCTACTTCTTCTGAAAGCACCTTTTTCCCTTCTGTTTTCTTGCGCTCATATACTGTTTTACCTTTATTGTCAGTTACTTTTAATATGCTCACGGGATCCTGACGAACTCCTTTGTTAGCAAAGACCCCATATGCCGTTACCTCATTGAGAAGGGAGGTTTCGCGTCCTCCAAGAACAAGAGATAGTCCCACATTGGCCTGATTTTTGGATGTTGGCTGCCAATTTTCAATGCCCATCTCATATGCTTTTTTCATAACCGGCCCTATGCCAACTCTCGCCAGCATTTTCACTGCCGGAATATTGAGCGAATTACCCAGAGCAAAACGCAGCTGCACCAAACCGTTAAATTTCCCGTCATAGTTAACAGGCGTATAAATCGGGGCTGTTGGATCATCGGTCGGGAATTCTGTTTTGACATCCATAATCATAGTCGAAGCCGTGTAGCCTTTTTCCAGTGCAGTCGCGTACATGATCGGCTTCATTGATGACCCCGGCTGACGAGTGTTAGAAGTTGTGACATTAAAATTACCTTCATTTTTTTCATCAAAATAATCTTTGCTCCCGACCATGGCGAGAATCTCACCTGTCTTTGGATCAGATACTACGGCTGCTCCATTGGTCGCCTTATAGGCTTTCAATTTATCGACTTCTTCTTTAACTATCTTTTCAGCTTTTTCCTGCAAATCATAATCAAGCGATGTCGTGACCTGAAGTCCTCCGACGCCTACCATTTGCTCGCCGAACTGCTGAGCTAACAACTCCTTTACATACATCACGAAATGAGGGGCTTTAATCCCTGAAGTATTTTCTCTCTTAAATGAGTATTTTTTAATTTCAGAAAGCGCCTCATCCCTCTCATCTTTGGTAATCTTTTCATCATCAAACATCCGCTTCAAGACTGATTCAGTTCTATCAATATAGTATTTATTACCGCTGAATGGCGAGTAGACGCTGGGGCTCTGCGGCAAACCTGCCAAGAAAGCAGATTGAGCCAAATCAAGCTCCTTTGCTTTTTTACCAAAATATGTCTCAGAGGCCGCCTCTACACCAATGGCACTTCCTCCATATGGAATATTATTCAGGTACATTTCTAAAATCTCATCCTTACTGTATCTCTGATTAACCTGAATCGATAGGATGAGCTCCTTAATCTTTCTAGCAGGAGTACGCTTGCCGTCAAGTAAAACATTTTTTACTAACTGCTGACTGATCGTAGAAGCACCTGCAAGCCCCCGTCCCAAAAGAGCATTTTTAACAACACGAAGATAGGCGAGCGGAGAGAATCCCTTATTTTTATAAAAGTCTTTATCCTCAATAGAAATAGTCGCCTCTTGGAGTTGTTTGGGGATTTGATCAAGCTTCACATAGGTTCGATTCTCCTCCTGATACACTGAGAAGAGGAGCTTGCCCTTCCGGTCATAGATTCTCGTCGCATCCTTATACTTTGAAACTACCAATTTCCCAGGCGTGGGCAGATCGTGGCTATACCAAAGGAAAAGAAGGGGGATGAGGACAACAAGCCCAACGAGACCAAAGAAGAGAACCTTGAGAATAGTGCTGAAAACAAATATATTCGGGAGCTTAAAACCCATTTTCCGCCTACTTGACCTGAACCCCCTTCGCCTCGAAGCTTTATAATCCATAGAAGTGATATATATTATAACACAGCTTAAGTAATGATATAATGTAGAGAGCATGACTGACACACAGAAGCCCCAAGCAAGTATCTCCCGAAAATTACTTTACATTATCGTACCGCTTTTTATTGCACTCACCATCTGGTTTGGCTTCATGCTGAAAGCAAAGTACTTTCCGCCCAAAGCCATCCATTATCACGCCGGATTTATTGTGATTAAGAATAATAAAATAGAAGATTTCTCAGGGATACAATACATGCATGCAAAGCCCTGCGGTAATGCGCCTGCAAACGAGAAAGAAACAGAAGCAGAACAGCAAATCGAAAAGGCACACCTCCATGATTTCGTGGGAGATGTTGTCCACGTACACAGAGAAGGCGCAGCATGGAAAGATTTGTTCACCAATCTTGCATATAAGATTGATTACGCCGATGTAGAGGGGTATATCAATGGCAAAAAGATACCAGACTTTCAAAATCAACCCATCAAGCCATATGACAGCCTAGTCATATTTAATGGTAAAAATGAAAATATTACTAGGTATCTCAAGCAGGCAGTAACAAAGTCTCATATTGAGCAAGTTGAGAAAAAAAGTGACAACTGTGGAAGCTGATGGAGAGTCTTAATTTTGTGCTATACTTCTACTATGGAAACTGAAGAACTACTGACACGAGGTGTCGCAAATATCATCGCAAATAAGGAGGAGCTTGAAAAAAAGCTAAGCGCCGGCAAAAAACTCAATGTCTATCTCGGCATTGATCCTACTTCGACGAGAATTCATTTAGGTCATGCCGTAGTCCTTCGCAAGCTTCAAGCATTCGCGGAAGCGGGACATAACGTGACCTTCATCATCGGCGACTTTACTGCACTCATCGGAGATACATCAGACAAAGAGTCCGAACGACCTGCTTTAACTGTCAAAGAAATCAGAGAAAACTTTAAGACATATCAGAGTCAAGCTGAAAAGATTCTTGATTTCTCAAAA
>JAHFKE010000041.1 GCA_023245515.1 Candidatus Levyibacteriota bacterium | reverse complement strand
TTTGACGCGATCCAGAATCCCTGTCTGCCGACAGGCAGGTCTCTCGTTACTGCGGTAAGCGATCCTGGATGCTCCGCCGACCGGCGGATTACCAGGATGACGAAAATAAATACAAAGTGGGAGTCAGGTGCGGTCCTTATTGTTTTTCATTTTTTAATATGCTAGTGTTGAGATATATGGCGAGATATCTTGTTGTTGTCGTAGCGTTTCTTTCATTGTTTTTTGCCTTAAGTCCTCAGGTTTATGCCGATGATCCGGCATGCGACTACACAAAGGAAGTAAAAACCGACTTTGGGTGCTTCCCTAACGATCCTGCTGGCTTTGTGAAAAAATTTTATGGCATAGGTCTAGGATTTGTTGGAGGAATATCGCTTCTGACTCTTATTATTGGAGGTTACGACATCATTATGTCGCGTGGACAGCCAGCCCGCGTTAACATAGGAAAAAGCTACATATACTATTCTATAGCAGGATTACTCCTCGCAATTTTTGGCTATGTATTTATCCAAGCAGTGCTTGTGGATATTTTACATGTCCCTGGATTTAAATAAGTGTTGTAAATAATATGAAACGGATCCTGCCCTTACTGTTCTTGCTCATCTTCTCCTTCTTCTTTCTTTTTTCTCCTGTAGTCGTTCATGCAGCAGATCAGCCGCCGAGTGGACAATGGGTGATTGACCCTGAAGTTACTTTTATAGGGAAAAATGCTGCTCGATCCGGACTTTTTCTTGACTGGACACTGAGAAATTATAATTGGGTTTGTGTTCAGAAGGTTACAGACCCGAATAGCTCTGGAGGATTTGTTTGTGATGATAGTAAGAATCCTATTGAGCAATACTGGTCGCTCATAATGGTCTACATTGTGGTACCTCTCTTATTTACTGTTTTGCTTGGGTCTGCAATCGTTATTATCGTAACGCGTGGAAGAGGGCTTACCATAATGCGCTTTATTCCTCGGTTCATCTCAGTCATCGTTCTTATCGTCTTCTCATATGCCATTGTTCAGTTCCTTTTGCAGTTTACTGATTTAATACAGGGATTTTTTCTCAGGTCAAAAGACATTGCATGTCCGCCTGATTGTATTTCGCAAAAAGACTTACTATATGTGGGTTGGGATTATTCTACATTTGTTGGTCTTAGGCTGATAGGAGACTATTTTGCAGAGTCTGCGTTCATATCTCTTTTGTTTACAAAATTGACCGCCCTGACGTACTTCGTCATGGTATTTGTGCTTCTTATGAGAAAAATTATTCTGTGGTTTTTTATCATTGTTTCTCCTGTGTTCCCAATTCTTCTCATGTATTCTCCTACTCGTAATACTGGAAAAATTTGGGTTGGAGAGTTCTTTCGCTGGCTTCTATATGCTCCACTCTTTGCCATTTTTCTTAAAGGACTTGTTTTTCTTTGGAGAAATCAAATTCCCTTGGTCTTTTCCAATCCGGATATCGGTAAGGCAGACAAAATTGTTTTCCCAACAGCTGTAAACATTCTCCTAGGAGGGCCTAAAGAGTTCGTTACTCCCGCCAATAGTGTCAATCTTATTGAGACTTTTGCCAAATATGCGGTTGCCTTGATAATGCTGTGGACCGTCATTCTTCTTCCATGGATTCTTCTGCAAATATTTCTAGAATATGCTGCCAGCTTTGCTTCAGACAATAATGCTGTCATGAGAACTATGGTTAATGTGCTCACAAAGCAGTCTGCGAAGTCAGGAGGAGGAGGGCCTACGCCCATCGGCCCAACAAGCAGTGGCATGGCTCTTAATCTACCTTTCACAAAGAAATTTTCTATTCCAAAATCCGTGCAACTCCCAACCCAGCTTGCCGGTGCCGCGAAAGAAATTCCGATCAGTGTGACGAAGGAGGTTTCTACAAATGCCAAAGCGTCTCATGTTAACGCAGTGAATGCTCAGACACTTGCTGTTGCCAATGTAACCGTTCCTAAGCTGCGTGATATTGCGCAATTTGAAACAAAGCTGGCGTCGCGTAATAGTGCTCAACGGGAGGAGGCTTTGGGAGTTATTAAAAATCTTGCAAAAATTGCTAATCCTGCTTCTGTCACGAATACAGTTGAACGAGAGCGCGTACAGAGTATTCGAGACAGACTTCTTCAGCAGAAAGGGCAAGGCAACGTCTTGGCATCAGCTGTTCTTAGTGCTGCTACAAGCGCAGCCTCAATATCTGAGAGATCCAGTAGTAGGATTTCTAAGGAGCAATTCAAGAGCGTGCTTGGTCAAATGGCGAACCCGGATTTGGCAAAATCCACCATCAATAGGGAGAAAATGTCTAAATTAAATGAAATCCTCAAGCAGGAAAGTCAGCAAAACCACAATCAGCTGGCCTCGTCAATTTTGGGTATTAATGAAAAGACTTCAAGTTCTGAGATGGAAAAGATAACAGATACTCTTACGCACTCAAAAGATGACAAGCTTGCCTCGCAAATTATGAGCGTTGTCACTAGTACGGCGCAGCAGGAAAAGACAGCAGAAACGACAAAAAGCGTACTGCAAGAAATAGCAAATCCATCCGGTGTAACGAATGTTGTTGAGCGTACGAAGCTTGAGGAGGTACACACTACCTTGCAAAATGCTAGCAATGCAGGAAATGAACTCGCAACAGCTTTGTTGTCCGTTAATGAGAAAACATCAACCGTAGAAGTACAAAACTTAACCGAGAGGCTTGTTCAATCGCAAGATGACAAAACTATGGCGCAAGTTATGAATGTTGTTAATGTTGCAGTTAGTCAGCAGAAACAGACAGAACAGCCCGCAGCCTACAGCACAACGCAAGTAAAAAGTGTTTTCCAAGAAGTAGCAAATCCATCCGGCGCAGCAAGTGTTACCAGTCTTGGTAAGTTCAAAGATATTCATAGTGCATTGCAAAAAGAAAGTGCTTCAGGAAATGAACTCGCAACAGCTTTGTTGTCCGTTAATGAGAAAACTTCAGCTCCTCAGATAGCAAGTCTTGAGCAGAAACTTGCAGCTGCAAAGGAGCAGGGCGTTCCTTTCGCTAAGGAAATTGCTGCGTTAGCGGAGGCAGCTCCAGCTGCTGGTGTTCCCGCAGTTAACAAAATACAGACAGTGAGCAAGGAGGACTACCAGGCAGTAAAAACTACGTGGCAGGAGAATTATAAAAATCTTGATGTGCCCGAGGGTATGGTAGGTACCCGGACTGACTGGATTAAGGATGATATTGAAAAAACGGATTTGGCTATAAGTCTTATGTCATCAACGGATCAAGGGAAGATAAACCAGGGACTGGAGCAGGTTTCAGATATTCTACCGTTCTTATTGGTTGGAGGATTTTCTCAGACAGAAATCTTATCGTATCTTAAGGCTAAATCCGAAGCAGGAAAAGAGACTCTACAGGCCATCAATAAGGAGGAAGAGGACAAGATTGTTGTTAATAGGAGCACGGCAACTCATGCAGCTCAGACAATGGCTGTTGCGGAGGATGAATCCTCAGGGAATACTGGTAAGCCACTTGGTGCTCAGCAACTTAGGCCGGCAGCTACCGATATGTCTGTCGGAGCTGTAAAGCCTCCTGAGTCGCAGGGTGGCTCTTTGTCAGATTCGGGACAGGCGAACCCGGGGGAAGCAGCGCCTGAAGCTGAACCTCGAGATGTTCTAGCTGAGCAGGATGCTGCGGAGGCAAAATTGGTGAGCGAGACTGCAGTCAAGGATGTAGAGAAAGCTGATAGCAAGTAATATGGACTTGTTCTTTACTTGAAATTAGTATTTAATTAGATGTAGCAATATGTTTGGAAATATTTTTCAGAAAAAAGCCGATTTACCTATGGAAGGAAGTGTTCCCGGGCAGCCCGCGGGGCAAGTTTTGCAGGCTGATACTAGCCAGCAAGTTACTTCTCAAAATCTTCAAGTCTCAGCTCAGCCCGCAGTTGCAGATCCGGCTCAGCTTGCTGTAGATCCTACAGCTATTCCTGCTCAATCGGAGCCTGATCTTCAAACGCCTCAGTCTGGAGAGCAAGCTGCTCAGCAGGATTCTGAATCTGAAAAAGATGCTCTTAGTCATCTCGATCCAAGAATGACTCAGCTGTTGACTCATGCTCAGGAAGAAGCTCGAAGACTAAAGCAGCAATATATAGAGCCGGAGCAGCTTCTTATAGGGGCACTTGCTGACGAGCAACTCTTTAAAAATCTTGGCGAAATGTCTATTAATGCAGGTCAACTCTTGAAAGATGTGCAAGCGGCAGAGCAGATGGGTGTATATAAGGGCCAGCCGATATTAAGCAAAACTAGCCAGGATATATTTTCTCAAGCGTATCGTGATGCCAAGATGCGCGGGTCAAACTTCGTTGCTCCTGAAGATATGTTTATTGTTCTTTTTGGAACCACCTATCCGACAGCAAAGTTTTTACAGGATCATGGATTAAAAAAGGAAATTATGATGGATAAGTTTGCCAAAACCCCCAATCTTAACTACTCTAAAAAAACTGTTCTGGAGAAATATGGTATTGACTTAACTCAAGAAGCTCGTGAGGGCAAGCTCGATCCTGTGGCTGGGCGAGACAAGGAAGTTGACCGTATGGTTCATATTCTTTCTAGAAGAACAAAGAATAACCCGATTATCATTGGTGAAACAGGAGTTGGAAAGACAGCTATTGTTGAGGGATTGGCTCAGCAGATCGCCAATGGCACTATACCAAAAGATCTCCAAGATAAGAGGATTTTTCAACTTGATGTTGCATCGCTTATAGCTGGTGCGAGTCACAGGGGGGAATTTGAAGAGAGGCTCAGAGCTGTTATTAATGAAGTTCTTGCATCAGATAATAAAGTAGTTCTCTTTATTGATGAAATCCACTCGCTGATGGGTGCAGGAGAGGGAGAAGGTATGAATGCCGCCAATCTGATTAAGCCTTATCTTGCTCGTGGTCATTTGCAAATTATCGGAGCCACAACAACAACAGAGTATAGGAAGAATTTTGAAAAAGACAAGGCTTTTGAAAGACGTTTTCAACCCGTTACGGCGGAGGAGCCAAGCGATGAGAATGCATTTGAAATGCTCAAAGTTATCCGTCCTAAATACGAGAAATTTCATGGCGTAACGCTTCCCGATGATGCTCTCAAAGAATGTATAAAGTTATCAAAGAAATATATTGGCGAGCGCTATTTGCCTGATAAGGCGATTGATTTGCTTGATGAGGCATGTTCAGAGGTGAAGCTTCAGCGCGATAAAGGAAAGAGGCAAGATTTGGCAGTAAAGAAAGCAGATATTGAAATAGTGGTCAGCGCATGGACTGGCATTCCTGTCACGAAGCTAACTGAAGATGAAAGTGAAAAATTATTAAAACTTGAAGAGAGAATTCATCAACGACTCATCGGTCAGCAGGAGGCTGTAGTTGCTGTTTCTGAAGCTGTGAGAAGGGGTAGGATTGGACTTGCGGCTGGTAGTAGACCAATTGCCTCATTCGTATTCCTTGGGCCAACAGGTGTTGGGAAAACAGAGCTTGCCAAAACACTTGCAGAAATTCTTTTCGGCAGAGATGATTCCATGGCTCGTCTGGACATGAGTGAATACATGGAGAAGCATGAGGTTGCTAAGCTTATCGGGGCACCTCCTGGTTATGTTGGTTATGAAGAAGGTGGTCAGCTGACTGAAGCAGTTCGCAAGAAGCCTTACTCGATCGTTCTTTTTGATGAAATTGAAAAAGCACATCCTGACGTATTCAATCTTCTTTTGCAATTACTTGAGGATGGAAGGCTTACCGATAATAAAGGCAATGTCATTTCTTTCAAAAACACGATTGTTATTTGTACCTCCAATATAGGAAGTGCTCTTATCCAGAAGCAGCTGGGAGCTCAGGATAAGAATGTGCATAAAACTCCTGAGGAATATGATAAGGCTTTTAAAGAGTTGCAGTCCATGGTTAGAGAAGAGCTTATCAAGTTCTTTAGGCCCGAACTACTCAATCGTTTTGATGAGGTTATTATTTTTGAACCGCTCAGGCAAGAGCACATGGCAGGCATAGCCAGGCTTGGTATTGCAAAGACTGCCGGACTTCTTAAAGAGCAAGGGTTTAATCTTCAGATTACGGAGAAGGCTGTAGCCAAGCTTGCGATAGATGGTTATGATCCTGTTTATGGCGCAAGACCTTTACGACGCATTATTCAGACGGCAATAGAGAATCCAATAGCATTAGCGATTATTTCCAAGAAATTTGCAATAGGAGATACGATTGTTATCGATTATAACGATAATGCTAACGAGTTCTTTTTCTCCAAAGGTAGTATGAGCCAACAGGCAGGCCAGGCTAGCGGAGCACAGTCCCTGACGAAATTTAAGAAAGTGCTTCAGCAGCTTATAAACCCTCTCTATCTGGCAACACCTGAGAATAAAGAAAAGTTCGGCAAGATCCACGACAGCCTAAAGCATGCAAGTGAAGAAGGACAGCCTTTGCCGGCAGCTATACTTGCTCTTACCGATATAACATCTGACTCTGACGTCCAGAGCATAAGAGAGCAGCTTAAGGCAGAGAGCGCAGGAGGAAATACATTGGCAAAGGATATTTTGGATATCATTGATTCGGAATCAAAATTTGAACCGCTTAGAACACTGAGAGATGCAGCGCTTCTTCTTATCAATCCCTTGATGGCAGAAAATCCAGAGAAGAGGGAGAAGTTCACTGCTATGAATGTCAAATTAACAGAAGCAAGTCAGAAGGGCGATAAATCTGCAGTCGCGATACTGGCTGTCACAGAGGCTTTCACGTATGATCAGCTACAACAACTCAAGGACCAACTGGAGCTCGCCCAAAAAGATAAAGACGCAATGGCATTGCTTGTTTGGGATGCTGCAGGTTGGGGACAAACACAAGATACTCCTGTTTCCGAGTCTTCATCAGTAGCACTGGAGGTAAAAGAGGATATGAGTCAGGCAAAGCCTGCTGGTGCGGCAAGCGTCCAGTCAGAGACATCGGCATCACCACCCGTAGTTACAGAAAATCAAGGTGCCACGGCTGTGTCAGATCCTTCAATGAATCCTGCATCTCCTGCTGCTGAACAGGCAGTACAAGTTCCTGTAGCAGTTCCGGCTCAGACTATGCCTGCGAATACTGCTGAGGCAATTAGCACAAACGTAGTTTCTACTACGACTCCTGTTGATGCCCCCACTACCCAATCTGCTATGCAAATAGATCAGCCTCAACCTGAGATGTCTGCTGCGGCTACTCCAGCGGCAACTCCTGGTCAAGAGGTTGCATCACTAACACCAAGTATGGATGCGGCTACCGACGTGACTGCTTCCAGTCCTAAAGTTGATCTTTCCATTCCCCCATCTGTTTTTGGTCAAACTTCGCCTAGTAGCGCAGCTCCTGTTGCAGCGGACGCAGCTTTGAATCCTCCTGCAAATAACACCATGTCAGTAGCTTCAAGCGAGACGCCTATTATACCTAGTGCCCCTGTTGTCGATGCAAATAATCCTGCGGTTGATTCTGTAGTCTCAAATAATAGCACTCCTGCCTCAGGCTTATCATCTCCTTCCGGTACGGCAATGCAATCTGCATATGCCTATGATTACACTGCCAGTGAGCTTGTTGAAAGCGAAATAGAATAAGCCGCTAAGCCTTCTCTGTTAGGATGTTATACTATTGTTATGGTAGATAGAGAGTCTGAAGTAGCTCCTGAACATTCTTTTTTCGGGGAAGCCCGTCTTCTACGTGAAGGGGACATAGATCAGTTAAAGCCCATACTTGAGTCATGGATAAAAGACCGCGAAACTCAAGAGCCTTTACCTAAAGAGGTTAGTGGAATTATGGATGAGATGCAAAAAAGTCTGCGTGGCGAGAACGACAGAACCTACTTGGTAGCAGAGGCTGGCTCAGGAGAGATCGTAGGAACCATAGGCCTTAAAAAGCCTGAGGCAAGAACGAGAGGTTTTGCAAAAACGCAGAATCCTGCCGAACTGATCAACGCATATGTTGCCGTAGACCAGAGAAGGGGGAAGGGTGTAGGTAGAGCTTTGGTGCAAGGACTAGAAGCGGAAGCAAGAAGACAGGAGTATACGGAGATAGTTCTCAATAGTGGACCTCGATATAAGGACACCGGGTGGGGATTTTATGATAGGCTGCCAAATTATGAAAGAGTTGGTGTTGCTCAGGATCTCTATGGTAAAGGTATCGATGCGCCGGTATGGAGTAAGACGTTGTAGTTAGTTCCCCATGGCCCTCATTGTAATTTATAGGGAGAGTTTCTATACTAAATAAGACCGTCACGGCTTTTGCCTGTGATCCTTGTGGCACTTTAGATATATGAATTACGCTGCCTTACCATTGCTACTCTTGCGATTTTGGTACTTTGAAGCTCCTCGGAGCATTCTTGGTTTTTTCGGTTCTCTCAATAATGCCTTCCTGCAACTGTTCTCGCTCATGCTTTTCATAAGGACCTTCTTCAAGCCCATTAAAAATGAATACAGAGAGGGGCTAGTCGGGTTTTCTAGAATAGTAGGAATGATTGTTAAGTCATGCATGATAGTAGCCGATCTTATCCTCCTTTTCATACTACTGATATTTGAGGCTATCGTGTTTTTTTTCTTCCTCGCGTTTCCTATAGGGACGGTGTGGTTATTATTTGTTTGACTTAAGACTTAAGATCTAAGACGTAAGAAGAGCGAACTTCTTGAGTCTAACGTCCTAAGTCCTGAGTCTAATATATATGGAAGCTTACGTTAAAATATATCAATTTTATAGATCGGCACGGCTGCGTTCCGTGCGTCTTCTTATCTTTTCTCTTTTGTTATTTCTTATCTTTACTGAGATCTACACTAAAGTTCCTCCAAAGCTACCCCAATTTCTTTTCAATATATTTGTTATGGTAGAGGTTTTTTTCCATTATAAAATAAGTCGGGCTCAGCCTTTAGTCGAAGCTGCTAAGAACA
>JAHFKE010000128.1 GCA_023245515.1 Candidatus Levyibacteriota bacterium | reverse complement strand
ATGGATCCCGCTTTGAGGCCTCCAGCTAATGATGCCAGCGCTGAGAGGGGGATCTCGATATTCTCCGTGATTGCATCCGCATTATCAAGAACCCTATTCGTCTTGTTGATAGTTTTACGAAGCTCACGAAGTATGAAGAATACTTGAATTCCCAGAACAACTAGAAGAACAGTCAACACGACGATGATAAGCAGAAGGATAACCTGGACAGGATCTACTAGCATACTTATAACTTACCCCAATCTCGCTATGAATGTCAAGTGTGACCAATTTATCAGAAATTCGAATATCGAAATACGAAACTCGAAACAAATACAAAGTATAAATGACAAAAATTCTAAACGTTTTGAAAATTTGAATTTAAAAGCTTTGAGGATTGTTTCGGATTTCGAGTTTATTTTACAATAACCTCTCTCTTTACTACCGCTTCCTTCCCAAATCTATTTTGTGCTCTGATGACCAAAGTTGCTTTTCCAGAAAAAAGCGTAAGCTGCTTGCTAAACTCACCACTGTCAGACATAGAAACAGGTTCATTATTTACTGAAACCGTTGCGTTACTATCAGCCCTACCCTTCACGACAAAATCCTTAGAAACGACACTTCCTCGCTTTGGAGATGAAATACTGAGAGATGGAGGGAGAAAAGCAGAGCGATATTGAAAAAGAAGATAGCCAAAAAGACCAATTAAAAGAATGGCTATCACCAAAATAGATTGTTGTATGCGAACTCTATTAAAAGCAAACTCTTCGGTTTTAGTAAGCGCATCAGGCAAAACCTTGTATGCATTTTTTTCATCAAACTCCCGCCTAAAAAGAGCAAGTACCTGGCCGCTTGCCAAACCCAGGTATTCAGCATAATTTTTCACAAATCCCTGAGCATATGCCGGAGGAAGCTGAGAGTAATCACCTTTTTCAATTGCAGCCAAAAAAACGGCCTTGATCTTGGTATCTTCCTCAATATCCTCAAGTGTTAATTTTTTCTTGGTTCTCGCTTTGTGTAATAGTTGACCAGCCCGCACCATAATAAAAGTTGAGAGGTGAGAATTGAGAGGTAAGAGCTATTTATTTTTTAACTTTCAACTCTCAACTTTCAACTCTCTTGTTGTCGTGCAAGGAACTCCTCTGCATTACGCACTAGGACATCTCGAGGCTTTGCACCTTCTGCAGGACCCACGATTCCCATCTCCTCTAGTTGATCCAAAATACGAGCAGCTTTCGCATAACCGATAGACATCTTGCGCTGCAAGAAAGAAGCTGAAGCAGTATTAAATTGACATACAAGCCTAATTGCCTCATCGAGTTCTCCATCTTTCGCATCAGAAGATCCTCCACCAGCGCCTTTTCTCAAAGGCAGAGACTGAGTAGTTACTTCTTCTGTATATTCTACGGGGTAATTCTTAGACTTGAGGAAATCGACCAATTTCTTTGTGTCTTTCTCAATATAGGCACCTTGAATACGAGTAGGCTTTGCTTGATCTGGAGGAATATAGAGCATGTCTCCACGACCCAAAAGCTTTTCGGCTCCAGGAGTATCAAGAATGACACGTGAGTCTATCATGGAAGAAACGCTAAATGCTATACGACAGGGAATATTTGCTTTAATCAGACCCGTGATGACATTAACCGACGGACGTTGTGTAGCAATAACCAAGTGAATACCGGTAGCACGGGCCATCTGGGCAATACGAGCAATAGCATCTTCTACCTCAACAGGGGCGAACATCATCAGATCTGCTAACTCATCGATGAAAATAACGATATACGGAAGCGCCTGAAATCCTGAAAGCTCGTTATAAGAATCAATATTCCTCACACCGCGTTCTGCAAAGATCTTATATCGCTTATCCATTTCGCCCATGGCCCATTTGAGCGCAGAGAGGATCTTGTCCGGTTCAACAATGACGGGAGTGAGTAAATGAGGGATACCATTGTACCCTGTGAACTCAACCCTCTTAGGATCAATAAGAATAAGTTTGACCTCCTGCGGAGAAGCCCTAAAGAGCAGGGAGGAGATAAATGCGTTGATCAATACTGACTTCCCTGAACCCGTTGTTCCAGCGACTAGGACGTGAGGCATTTTTGCTAGATCCACCGCCACAGGATTTCCCGAAACATCAAGTCCTAGCGCAACAGTTAGCTTAGACTTGGCCTTTTGCATGACTGATGAGGACAGCATCGTGCGAAGCGTGACCACTTCGAGTGACCTATTTGGGATTTCAATACCGATCAAATTGCGTCCGGGAATAGGCGCCTCAATTCTAATTTGTCCGGTGGGAGCTTCTGTGGCAAGCGCGATATCATTTGCCAGAGCTGTTATCTTTGATATCTTAGTGCCCTGTGCGATCTCGAGAGCATATTGGGTGACTGCAGGAGCCAAATTTACCTCAGCCACGCGTGCTTCGATATTAAAACTCTGCAATGTCTTCTCAATAGTGTCAGCAACTTTTTTTATATCTCCACGTTCTGCCTTATGCCCTGAAATCTCCGAAAGAAGAGACAAGGAGGGATATTCCCAAACTCCTACTCCCCCTCCCCCAGCCAATGCGTTACTCACTAGGGTGTCAGGGAGAATCTCTATTTCCTTCTTCTGAATAATAGGTGCTACTTGTCCCACCGCTTTGCCCGGCAACGCATGGTCCTCCTCCTTCTGCCCCCCCTTTATGGTAATAGGCTTATTACGATCCAAGACTGATTTTTCTTTTTTGACAGAAGAGAATAGCTTGCGAGGAATCAGCCTATTGATACTATCGACAACCGAGAAAAATATCTGAATTACTTCGTCAATTGATGTGTCAAAGAAAACAATACTTCCAACCAAAAGTCCCCCTAT
>JAHFKE010000127.1 GCA_023245515.1 Candidatus Levyibacteriota bacterium | reverse complement strand
GAAATCTTAATTATCTCAAGGGCCTTATCTACTTCAATCCCCAAGTTCTTCGCCACTTCTTCAGGTGTGGGTTCACGACCCAGCTCCTGCATAAGCTTTCTCTGGCATCTTAAGAACCTATTGATATTCTCAACCATATGAACAGGAATACGAATAGTTCTTGCTTGATCTGCAATTGCACGGGTTACAGACTGGCGAATCCACCAGGTAGCGTACGTTGAAAATTTAAAGCCTCTTCTCCAGTCATATTTCTCAACAGCACGGATCAAACCCTGATTACCTTCCTGAATCAGATCGAGAAAAGAAAGTCCGCGACCGATATACTTTTTGGCAATTGAAACAACCAAACGGAGATTGGAGTTAATAAGCTTCTGCTTTGAAACTGGATCGTACTTTTCAACCCGCTTTGCCAATTCAATCTCCTCATTAAATGTCAGAAGAGGAATTCTTCCAATTTCTTTCAGATACATCCTGACAGGATCAGAAACTGAGCCTTCGGTCAGAACAGTGAGTGCTTCCAATTCTTTCTCAAGCTCTTCAATAGGCTTTTGCTCTTCCTGCTGCTTAGCAACACTCTCAAAAACGTCAATATTCAGACGCATCAGCTTGTCATAAAGGGAATCAAGTTCTTCTATATGCTCTTCAGGCTTGGCGTAAATAGCGAGGATCTCATCCTGGGTAATATAGCCTCGTTTTTTGACAGACGCGACAATATCATTCAGGTTAGGTAGCAATTTCTGGGACATAGTCTCTATTTTACCATAAAAAGCAAATCTTCGGTAGTCTGAAATTATAGGACAATAAACAGCGCGGGTAGCATTGCAGACTCAATTACGTTATATTAAATATACATTAAAGTTATGCTTCTTTACAAACGAGCTATTATCATACAGATTCTCTGTATTTTTTGCTTTTTTGCCCTCCCGGGCACTACATTTGCGCAGGATTCACAAGCTGTTGAGGGGGCACAGGCCGTCGAAGGAGCAGCTACACTGGGAGTAGCCCGGCTTGTTCCCACAAAGGATAAGAATGTCAAAGACGGAAGCATCCTCTCTGCATCTGAGCATGGAGCAGTATTGTCAGATACGCCCTATGATTCACAAGTCTTAGGCATAGTAACTCATGAGGCTGCTATCGTCATCAACACCCAAAGCGGATCTTCCGTAGCACCGGTAATCTCTGTTGGCACTGTCTACGTCTTGGTCTCTTCAAGAGATGGTACTATCAAAAAAGGCGATCAAATCGCTACCTCAACAATTCCCGGAGTCGGAGTCAAGGCTACTAAGTCAGGTTATGTGTTGGGAACGGCAGCTGAAGAATATATCAGCTCAGACCCCAAGAAGGTGGGGCTGATAGCAGTTGACGTAAGCTTGCACTACTTCAACGCCAAACCCACGATGGCAGGCTCCCTCACGGACATACTCAAACTAGCACTTTTTTCAACCAAAGACAGCCCCGCTGCGATATTCAAATATATAGTAGCAGCAGGCGTCCTCCTAGCTTCAATCACTCTAGGATTTTTAAGCTTCGGCCGCACAGCAGCAAAGGGTGTCGAAGCTTTGGGAAGAAATCCAGCCGCAAGTAAAATTATCCACCTGGGAATAATCTTTAATGTCTTTATCGTTATTGTGATAGTCTTAAGCGGCATGACCGTATCATTTTTGATATTACGACTCTAAGATTTGCTATTTTTCAAGAAAAATATTTTCATATACAATTATATATATGCCTGTCCTTTTTGAATTACTCACTACTGCCGCTTATATCACCATCCTCATTTTTATTGGCTATTATATGCTCTATTTGCGGAAAAAGGAACAGGCGCTCGAAAGAAAAGAGAGCAAAATGGAAAACGCATATCGCCATACCCTTGATGATGCCTTAGAGAAAGAAAAAAAGATCTTAACAGACGCGACAGTAAAAGCAGAGCAGATTATTTCAGACGCACAAAGCATGAGCACTGAAGCGAAAAACACACTTGATACAGCCCTTGAAAAGATGGTCCTGGAGATGAAAAAAGAGACAGTCGACATTGCCCGCACTTTCACAAAAGAATATGCAGGCTCTCTCAAGCAACTCTCTGATGCTTCAATCAAAGATTTTCAGAATATAGACAAGGAGCTAAAAGAAGATCTTCAAAAACAACTGAAAGAATTCCACGATGTTCAACTAGCAACTTTGCAAAAAGAATTGGATGAGTACAAGCAGCTCAAGTTTAAGCAGACTGAGGAGACAATCACCAAAGTTGTCCGAAAAGTCTCCGAAGAAATGTTGAGCGCTGCAATTCCCCTTGAGGAACATCAGAAATTGCTTATACAATCTCTGGAAAAAGCCGAAAAAGAAGGGATGTTTGACTCATAGCATGGACGACCAACTCGACCTATCTGATTTCTTTCAGACTAAAGATCAGGCAAATGAGTTTGCAACTCGCTTATCTACATTGTCTGAAAAAATTTATAACACCAATTTCAATCTTGAAAAAGACTTGATGGCGCAATTTGGGATCAAGAAGAAAGACGCATTTATGAAACTTTTTAGGAAAAACGACATTGATATAAAATCACATTCGGCTCTAAAAACATTCCTTACCATGATTGCAGAAAGAGTAGTGAGTCTCCCTTTGCTTTCATTAATTATAGCTTTTGAACCAAAAGAGCAAACGCTCAAATCCCTGTCTCAATGGTGCCTTCTTAATATCAAGAAGCAGGCCGTGTTTGATATCACCATTGACCGCAATTTGATCGCCGGGGCAACGATAAGTTTTAAAGGCAGATCCATGGATTTCTCGATTAAACCACAACTTGACCAAACGATAATAGATATCATGACGCCCAAAGTTGAAAAACCAACTGAA
>JAHFKE010000126.1 GCA_023245515.1 Candidatus Levyibacteriota bacterium | reverse complement strand
GCTTCTTCCTTGTTGATTTGGTAGAGGGTGGCGTAGTTTTCTCGAGACGATTGGATGATCTCACTTACTTTCTCCTTATCAAGCACATCCCCAGATGGAATTGTCTCTCCCGAAAATGGCACTTCGGGATTGAGAGCGCTGATCTTCATATAGAAGTGGAAGGACGGGAGGTTGGCTATTTCTCCCTGCTGGATGGAGGGTGTGAATTGTGGGAGGATCAATTTTTCGTCTTCAGGATTGGCTGTGCGGAAACAAATGATGGTGCCGGTATTAGCGAGGGTTATATTAACCAATGCCTTATCTTCTAGCTGAGAGGTTGTCTGATGGGCGAGGATAGCATTAAGACGATATTTGCGGGCTTCGGATAGAATTTGAGCAAAAGAAGGTGTCGCAAAATTTTGAAATTCATCGACATACAGATAAAAGTCTTTTCTATCTTTAAAATCTGTCCGCGCTCTCTTTAATGCCGCCAATTGGATCTTGGTCATAATCAGGATGCCAAATACTTCAGACGTATCTTCCCCTAGTTTTCCTTTGGATAAATTACATAAGAGAATTTTGCCCTCATCCATTATCTTGTCAAAATTTATACTGGATTTTTCCTGCTCCAAAATTCTTTTTGCAGTTGGAGAGAAAAGAAATCTCCCGATCTTGTTGGTAATAGGGGAGATCATTTGTACCTTCTGATAGTCTCCTGCTTTATTGAATTCATATTTCCAAAATTCCATTAGGTTCTCATCAGTGATCTTACTGACAACTGACTTGCGGTAGATTGAATTGATGAGTAGCTTGTATATCGTGAATAAGGTCGGATTCTCTGTCGTAAATGCTGTATAAATAGTATTCCTCAGTATGTACTCCATTCTTGGGCCGGAATATTTTTCAGGGTAGAGCTTATGAAACAGAGAAATGATGCTTTCCGTTATAAATTCTTTCTCCCGCAGGGAATCATCTTCTGAGAGATTGGGAGTAAGCTCAAGTAGGTTAAGTCCTATCGGATAGGTTATATCATCGGGATTGAAATAGATGACATCTTTTATCCGATCATCCGGTATAATGGGCAAAATTTTTTCGATTAAGTCTCCGTGCGGATCTATAACACAAAGACCTTTGCCTTTCTGTATATCATTTGTAACCATAGACAAGAGAAGCGTAGATTTCCCTGTACCTGTCGCTCCGAGGATATAGACATGCCTTCTCCTCTCCTCTTCGTTCAAACCAATCATTGTAGTATTACCACCATAAGAATTTTTAGCAAAGAGAGAATCAAGATCCTTGGCTTTCTTAAGCGATAATGGAGCAGGCAGTTGCTTACTGTGTGATTTGATAAGGTCTTCAGTCTTTGTCGTACTTGTGTAGGGAAAATGATAAATTGAGGCTATCTCTGTGATTGAGAGGATAGGATTATTTTTCATTGATTCAAGCCTGTTTTTTAAGAGGAAAAATGAATATCGTTTCAACAATGGGATTTTACTGATAAGAGGCAGTTTTCTTTTCGCCCTCAGTAATTGGTATTTTGTTTGGGTTGATGACGTAAGAGACGAGAGAAGTCCGCTAATACGGTTGTTCATGTTCGCCTTTTCACCCCAGAAATATACCCTGATGGAGGCCTCAAATAGTCCGCTCCCTAGTTTTGTTGCTATCTCTTCTTGAAGCTCCTTTTGTTCATGACTCAGCTCACGCTCTTTTTTGACGTTAACATGTTGAAGCCTTTGAGCGAGAAGTATAGCCAAGAGGATCAGTCCAACATCTACGTACAATTTATATGTACTCGGGAGAATGAAAAAATATAAAAACACACAAGATAAAAGAAGACTGATAGCTATGAGGATTTTGGCAAAAAGATGAGAGTTCTTCAGATCAGGCAATATATCACTCCCGTGAAGAATACGCTTGTTGATTCTATTTATAATATTCATTTCCCTTCTATGGGATTTATTTATAACTGGCGTTATGACGATCTGGAGTGAAATGGCCTCATCTTTTCCTAGCTTTGTCATGTGTCCTGTGAGATAAGCGATGGGGTCATGCTCTTTAAGAGTTGTCTGATGCTGAAGGGGAAAGGCAAAATGATTGCTCAATTGCATTTCCGTGAGAAAAGATGGTTGCTTGTCTAAAAAATCCTCTAATTCTTGAACCCGTGCATCAGGAGAATACGAGATAATGTTCTTTTTAATTATCTCAGTATCTTTTTTACTTGCCCTCAGAAGAAAGCGTATTCCATCTGTTGCAGTAGCGAGGATTTCAAGGCTGTATCGTTTCTTTCTCCCTAATATGCCATCCCATAAAGAGACAGATCTTCCCAACGAGTAGATTGTTGAAAATAGCTGTTCAGTTGATAAAGGGCTTTGTTCAGAATTATGCGGAGGAGTAATTTCGAGAATGATGTATGGTTTTTTAAGTTCTGATTTGAGAATAAGAACCTTGAAAAAGACTAATGAAAAGGCAGAAAAGAAAGCACTCATGGAGAGTGCCAATAAGTAATATGGTAAAGATACTATGCTGATCTTGGCATAATAATGGAGTTTTAAATAAATATCATTGACAGCCTTGTCAATAGTACAAGCTTATTATATTTGTATAATACAAATATTCTATTCTAAATAGATTTATAAGGCTATAAAGAGGATTTACGATGTTAGGGTATAGCTTGCGGTTGGCTGGAGGTAGAGTTTTTCTACGCTTCTTGGGGCGATCATAAGAATGTATGGGTAATTGCTGGTATGGGTTGCAAATTTATTGGTCGCTTTTCTCGCTTCTTCTTCAGTAGTCCAATGAACAATATCTACCCATTCATTTTTTTCCGTCTTAAGCAATTGTCTTTGGATGAAACCTTGCTGTTTTTTCAGGAAGGTATAT
>JAHFKE010000040.1:7508-9464 GCA_023245515.1 Candidatus Levyibacteriota bacterium | reverse complement strand
AGTAGGCGAGGAAGATCAGATTGATCAAAATAGCAACCATCAGCATCTTACTGTTCATATAACTTCATCTTATCACACCACCTCTCCAAATTCGCAATTCGCAATTCGCCAACAATGCTATAATACCCTCATGGAAAACTTTTGGAAAAACCTCCCGTCGCCCTTCACCGTCCTTGCTCCGCTTGATGGCATCACCGATGTTGTCTTCAGACAAATGATGGTAAAGCTCGGCAAGCCCGACGTCCTCTTCACCGAATTTACGAGCACTGATGGAATCATCTCTCCCGGAGGAAGCCATGTCGCTGAGAACTTTTATTTCAAGCCCAACGAACAGCCCGTCGTTGCCCAAATCTGGGGAATCAAGCCTGAGAACTTTTACACAACGGCGCAATTGGTCAAAGAGCTCGGCTTTGCAGGCATTGATATCAACATGGGCTGTCCCGTACGGGCCATCATAAAAGACGGGGCATGTTCAGCCCTGATCAAAAATCATTCCCTTACAAAAGAGATCATACAGGCGACCAAGGAGGGAGCGGGGGATTTACCTCTCAGTATCAAGACAAGAATAGGATTTAACGAAGAACAAATTGAGAATTGGATAGGATTTTTACTCGAACAAGATTTATCGGCATTAACTATACATCTACGCACCGTTGAGGAACAATCGCGCGTTCCTGCACACTGGGAACTAATGCCGCAAATAAAGAAGCTGCGTGATGATAAAGCTCCCCATACTATCTTGGTAGGCAACGGAGACATCCGCTCATTAAACGAAGTGGAAGAAAAATATAGAACGTATGACATCGATGGGTTTATGATAGGCAGGGGCATCTTCTCCAACCCATGGATCTTTAATAAAGCCGTGAACCATGAACAAATAACTATTAACCAACGTTTCTCTTCTTATCTTGAGCATATTAAGCTCTTCCAAGAAACCTGGAAAGGAAAAAAGAACCCTGCCAATATCAGGAAATTCTGCAAAGCGTACATCAACAACTTTGAAGGCGCCGCCGCAGTAAGAGAAAAAATGATGCAAACAAACACCCTAAAAGACCTCATGGAAGTAATCAAGCTAGGGACCACAACCGTTTTCGTGAATTGACTTAGGTGATATAATGTTTTAACCTAAAATAGGGTAGATCATAAAGCTATGCAAAAAAATACAAATCAACAAAAAAAGACACTTCTCTACGAACAAAAAAATCCTCAAAAAGCTCAAGTAATTAAAAAGGCTGTAAAGCGGGGGTTAAAAGAGTATGCAGAAACCTTCAGACGACTCGCCACAACTTGAGACCAAATGGTTGAACTCTGACGATTTTGAGTTTCTCTGCTTTGATTTGGCACGTGAAGCCATGGCGTTCAACGAACCCATTCCTGATTACGCTACACGAGATGATGCACTCCTCCAATCAGCTTTAGGCTGTCCTCTGCAGATGTTTGATAACCAGTTGCTTTACCCAACTCTCATTGAGCAAGGGGCGATTCTTTTTTACACCCTTATTAAAAATCATCCATTTCAAAATGGTAATAAAAGAGTCGGAGTTATGTCTCTGCTTGCCTTTTTGAGTTTGAATAAAAAATGGCTCTCAGTTGACCCTGTAGATCTCTATGAAGTTGCCTGTGATGTATCAAGTTCTGACGCAAAAGATAGAGATCAAGTTATTATAAACGTAGAAGAACTCATCACTAAAAACATCATCTCCCTCTCGAACAACAAATAAAACAGTTCCCCTAAAAGCTAACCCCTCTTTGCCAAGTCATACACAAACTCCGCAAGTTCAATAGCTCGCGCACGAGGCATAGGAACATACAGTCCTGAATCAGCCAGTTCTAGATCAGGACGAGGACTATAAATAACAGGATCTATCTTCTGGTGCACTCCCTCAATCACCATCCATGCCGCACCAGGCTTTTCTGCATTCTCAGGCACCATAATTGTATGGAGATCGTGAGATT
>JAHFKE010000040.1:0-7408 GCA_023245515.1 Candidatus Levyibacteriota bacterium | reverse complement strand
GATCCGAGAGCTTATGCAATCCCTGCTTGGCATAATAGAATCTGACCATCCCGTCTCGCTCATTATTACGATCAAAAAGGACGACACTATCAACCCCTTCGGTGTGACAATTCCCAACAGACCTCTCAAACCCACCTTCATTAAGACCCGTTTCCAAGAGACTGGTTGCCAAACTATGCGCTCCGGAGACCTCAGTAGGAATTCGTAACTTTGAAATCAAATCTTCAGGTATTATTTTGCCTTGTTCACTATTTGCCATAAAGACTATTATACCATGCTCACACACCAATCATCCTTCTTTGCGCAAAACATAACAAAATTATCTTGCTTTGTAAAAACAATTTTGTAACAATATATGTATGGACGATCCAATGATAGAAGAGCAAAAGAACGACCTTCGCGAAAGAATGGCCGCCATCAGCAAAGTGGAAGCTGAAGCAAGAGAAGAAAAAGCCAAAGCCAACGTCCAGGATTTTCTCGACAACCATACCCATCCCTCCAAAGATAAAGACGAACTCATCGACATTCATGTAGGGAATCCTTTGCGCAGAATCACAGAAATTCTTGAGGACATTAAGAAGCAAAAAGTATTTTCCTTTACACTGAAGGGGAGTCTGGGAATTATGGGAATAGCCCTCGCACTTTCGTTCTTCGGCATCTTCGGAGGATCAAAAGCACTGTGCGATAAAGGAGTACAGTCGTTCATCGGTACGGCAAAAGAATTGCGCTATCTTGATGAAGGTGACTGGCCTCTTCTCACCAGAATAGCAGATGCGTATAGTGTGATGATCGGAGGTAGACCACATGAAAAACCTACTGTCCGCCTGATTCTCATCCAACAAGATACTACCACTATTCACATTGAGCTCAGTAGAGCGCTAGACAGAGGAGGCCCTATACCTTTATGGCTCACAGAAGTCCTGGCAAAAGCAGTAAATAGCGTTATCGTCACGGGCCAATACGACGCTTGCAGTCGTACTCTTAAACTAGAAGATCCTACAGGAATCGAGCCTTTATGACTTAGGGTTTTCTTCAATCGTCCTGACGATCCCACTTGTCCCATCCACCTCCACAAGTGTCCCATCCTTCCAAATCTCTGTCGCATTCATAATACCCGCTACGCAGGGGAGACCATACTCTCTGGCCACCAATGCCCCGTGTTGAAGAAGGCCACCGATCTCGAGGATAAGACCAGCCGCATTTACAAATAAGGGTGTCCAGCCCGGATCAGTCGAACGGGCCACAAGAATTTCCCCCTTTTCTAGAGGCTTCTCACTCGGCGTATGCAACACTTTTATCCGTCCCTGTACGACTCCTTGCGATATGGCAATACCGACATACTCTCCCTTGCGATGCGCTAGAGTAGGAGGGCTGGGTATGAATCCCCGTGAATCGATGAGAGATGGGGGACGGGTGACACGCGCAAGTTTTTTGAGAAAGACAGTATTACTGAAGGCAAGTTTTCTTAGATCTATCGATGTATCAACCCGCGCCTGATCAAGTTGCTCTATCGTGAGATCAAATACCTGCTCCACTGAATCCAGACGTTTCTCTGCGACCAAAGTAGCTGCCTGCGTAAGAATTTTTTCTCTTAAAATCGCGACAACGAGAACCAAATAATATTTATGCGTTTCCCTATAACCACCGAATGTCTCGAAGAAATGGTAATGCTTCGCAAATCGCCGTCCCACGTGGGCATTATCAGCAAGAAGTTTCTGATAAAATAACTCATAGACCCCCTGACGCTCAGTTTGATTACGTTCAAATTTTTCCTGAGCACTTTCACCCTTGGAATTTTTCATCGTAAGAAGAAGATCCAGAATCAGTGCAGGATCGTCACGATATCTCGGAGCCGCCACGTCAATCTCAGACGGACCTCTATGCCCGTATTGTTCAAGAAAAGACTGCCAAGCCGACATGAATTCCTCAGGTAGTTCTTTCTTCTCAAGTTTCTTTGCGAACTGCTCCTTAGTAAGATCTTGAGGTAAAAGTTCTGCCACATGTGACAGCGCCAGTCCCATTTCTGTCGTGACATTATGTGGTAATGCGAGTTCGAGCTTATCTATCTCGGGATTATCTCCTGCCGCTTTTTTCATCTTACCCAAAATAATCCGCGACACCAGAACCAGTGGTACGGCTTTGCGGAAGACCTGCATGAACATTTTATATATAAGCTCATCAATGAACTGTTGGAGCGGCATATCTTTGAGAGCAATATCCTTTGCCTCCTGCTCAAATGCCTTGAGACTCTCCTGAACTTTGCGATGCACCCTATCAGGACTATGCAGAGCCTGGCGAATGAAGAATAAAATTCCCGGCAATCGCCATAAAATAGCAAGCGGTAAGAGAAATTCTTTCGGGGTAGGGGATTTATATATTTTTTCAGACAAAGACGCGATCGTCCTCGCTCCAAGAGGGTCCATGATAGACAGGACATGGACTACTCTTTTCTTACCTGCCAGCGCGAAGGCATTTGAGAGATTCACAAAGATACGACCATCACTGATCCAGCCGACAGTTCTATCAATATCTTGAGTGATGTCCCGCCCCGCAATGATCTTTCCGATTATTTTAAGAAGTCTGCAGAAAACGGACGTACCCATTTTAGAAACCGGCTGATTCATTCCCTGCGCAGTAACGGTTACATCCAAATAAAGACGCTTATGCTGTCCAATGTTGGTAATCATCTCAGGCGAAAGAGGAACATAGGTCGTAATAGGTCTTGCCTGTAATAAAAATAATTGATCATTTTTAAAAGCCCATTCTATGTCCATAGGCTTTTCGTAATAACGTTCAACTTTTTTGATTAATTCCGTAAGAGAGATAACCTGCTTATCCGATAAAGCCCTCTCTTCATTTTTAAAATTATGCTTTTCTTCAGTCCCGCCTTTAGGCTTGAGCCAGATTGATAGTTCTTTTGTACCAATCGTTTTCTTCTTTATTTCCAGATGTACTTTATCAACGATGTACGTATCAGGGGTACTCAACCCCGCAACGACCGTCTCCCCCAGACCCCAATTCGCATTAAAGACAGCAGTATCATAATCATTCGTAACAGGGTCGAGGGAAAAACCGACACCTGCAATCTCACTGGCGATTTGCTTCTGGACAATAACGGCGATCTTCGGATCGGTGACAGAAAAGCCATTTTCGCGCTTATAAATAACCACCCGATAATCGAGACAGGAGACAAATGCTTTATGTATGGCACTACGTAGCTTTTCTCTCGTCACTCCCAGTATAGTCTCGTACCCTCCGGCGAACGATGAGCCTTCCAAATCTTCCTCGGGCGATGACGAACGCACCGCAAGAAGCTGATCATCGGCAAGCATTTCTAAATTCTTTTGGAGCTCTCCCTCTTGCTCCGACGTAAAGGCTGATCTAAGTGCCGCATGCTTGAGTGCATCACAAGCCTTTTGCAAATCTTCATCTTTTGCTTTCAAAAAGCCAGCCCATTCCTTTGACTTTTTTAGTTGCTGAGTCCACGAAACAAAAAAGGAGACCGGCAATATAAAAAAAGCGGGGACAGGCAGACCATGTGATTCTCCTTCAATAAGAGACAATCCCTTTCCTCCAACTTCATAAATTCTCTTATCTACCACATTTTAATTATACTCACCTAGAGACCTATGACAAGAGAGGGGACGGAGTTGAAAGATGAGAGATGAAAATTGAGAAATACAAGGGTGCATCAACAACCCTACTTTACCTCTATAACCACTTTGCCCCTGGGTGGGGTTTTCTGGAGATTTTCAAGTGCTTCCGCTGTCTCAATCAGAGAAAAAGTCTTCTCCATATATACGACGATAACGCCTACCCCTCGTCTAACTGGCAACCCACCCCTGAATCCTCTACAATGGAGATATGCTCTTTGTAGATAAACCTCTCAATTATTTTTCCGCTATCACCACTGAAGAAGTGCTAAAACTCGTGCAATCTTCAGAAAAAGGCTTGTCCGAGAAAGAAGTCGAGAAGCGACTAGGTGAACTGGGGCACAACGTGTTGTCTGAAGAAAAAAAGCTGAACATAATCCTCGAATTTCTTTCAGGCTTTAAAAATCCTCTTGTCCTTATTCTCCTTGCGGCTTCCATCGTTTCTTTCGTCTTGGGTGAAGTCGTGAACGGAGCGATTATCGCAATCATCGTTCTGATGAGTGCTTCGCTTAACTTTTTTCAAGAATACAGAGCAACTCAGGCGGCAGCCAAACTAAAAGAACGGGTCGCTACACAAGCAAGCGTCATCCGGCAAGGCGTGAAGCAAGAAGTGAAGATCGAGAACCTGACCATAGGAGACCTTATTTTCCTCAGCTCCGGCGACCTCGTTCCTGCCGATGCGCGACTAATTTCCTCAAAAGACTTTTTCGTCAACGAGTCTTCTCTCACTGGAGAATCGTTCCCTGTTGAGAAGATTGAAAAAAGGCTTCAATCCGCCGAAGCATCATTGGGCGAACTGAATAATATCGTTTTCTTCGGTACGAACGTCGTCTCAGGATCTGCTACTGCTGTTATCGTTAAGATAGGTAATCAAACAGAGTTTGGCAAGATAGCACAAGAACTTGCCAGTGCTTCAACAGACACCGAATTCACCAGAGGAATAAAAACTTTTAGCTTCTTTATCATGAAGACAACCATCTTCTTTGTCCTCTTTATCTTTCTATTTAACGCATTTTTCAAACACACCTCCATACTGGATTCATTTACTTTCGCGGTGGCGATAGCTGTCGGACTCACCCCCGAACTCCTCCCGATGATCATGTCAGTCACTATGGGGAAAGGATCAGTGAATATGGCAAAAAAGGGTGTCATCGTTAAGAAGCTTGCATCAATTCCTGACTTTGGCAGCATGGACATACTGTGTACTGACAAAACAGGGACCCTCACCGAGGATCATATTGAGCTGGTGAAGTATACCGATGTCTTTGGTGTGCATTCTGAAAAAGTTTTACTTCACGCCTACCTCAACAGCTTCTACCAAACAGGCATTAAAAACCCCATGGATGATGCTGTTATCAACTTTAAAAAAATTGAAGGCCACGGCTATGAAAAAATTGATGAAATTCCCTTTGATTTTGTACGAAAGAAAATGAGTGTGGTCGTAGAAAAGGGGAGCAAGCGATTTCTCATCACCAAAGGCGCGCCTGAAGAAGTCTTCAAGTCAGCAACATACTATTTGAAGGACGGCAAGAAAGTGGAGTTGGATACCAAAGCAAATGAAAAAATTACCGAACAATATCATGCCTTTAGCAACGATGGCTACAGAGTCCTGGCTGTTGCGATAAAAGAAATAGAGGGGCATCGAGACGTCTATTCAAAAGCTGATGAGACAGCATTAGAGCTTATCGGCTTTGTCGCGTTTCTCGACCCTGCCAAAAAAGATGTGGGTGAAGTGCTTAAAGAACTTGAAGCAATGGGTATTGAAGTCAAAGTCATCACTGGTGATAATGAGCTCGTCACCAAGAAAATCTGTGACGACGTAGGACTCCCCATAAAAGGCATCCTTCTTGGCCATCAAATCCACTCGCTGACTGAGGATGCCCTGCGTGTCATGGCCGAAAAGACCACCATCTTTGCAAGATTTTCTCCTGATGAAAAGAATAGAATTATCCTCGCGCTTCAAGCACGTAACCATGTCGTCGGATACTTGGGGGACGGCATTAATGACGCGCCTTCCCTGAAAACCGCAGATGTGGGAATCTCCGTTGAGAACGCCGTCGATGTGGCCAAAGAATCAGCCGATATGATTCTCACGCACAAAAGCCTGGAAGACCTCCAAGCGGGTGTTTTGGAGGGTAGAAAAACATTTGGCAATACCATGAAATACATTATGATGGGCATCAGTTCTAACTTTGGCAACATGTTCAGCGTCCTGGGCGCAGTCCTCTTCATTCCATTCCTCCCTATGCTGCCCATTCAAATACTACTCAATAACTTCATGTATGACCTGTCCCAAATTACCATTCCTGGTGATGCGGTAGACGCGGAATTTATTCAAAAACCAAAACGCTGGGATATGAAATTCATCCGGCATTTCATGATCGTTTTTGGTTCAATAAGTTCAGTGTTTGATTTTTTGACATTCTTCGTGCTCTATAGCATCTTTAAAGCTACTGCGCCCGAGTTTCAGACAGGCTGGTTTTTGGAATCTCTCGCGACACAAACATTAGTCATCTATGTGATACGAACCCGTAAAATACCATTTCTCCAAAGTGTTCCCAGTAACTACCTCATGCTTTCTACCATTCTTGTTGTCCTCTCCGGATGGGTGTTGCCATTTACCAAAATTGGGGAGTTCTTCAGATTCATTCCCCTACAAGCTCAGCTCCTCACAATACTCTTTGGCATAGTCATCTGCTATCTCTTCGCTGTCGAGTTAGGGAAAAGACTTTTCTATAAAAAGTTTAGCGCCTAATAACGTGCTACGATAACCATATAACAGGGGTGAAGCCAGATGGCCAGCAACTTTGGCTGCTTTATTTGGCGTACTATCTCGTCGCCGCAAGAGCGGAACATCTTGGGTGAGCCTCTATGTTTTCACCTCTATAACCACCTTGCCCCTGGGTGGGGTTTTCTGGAGATATTCAAGTGCTTCCGCTGTCTCAATCAGAGAAAAAGTCTTCTCAACATGCACTACCACAACGCCCTTATCCAAAAGCTCAGAAAGCTTGTTGAGGCGATCAGGATTTACCTGTGTGCTTTGGGCAATTGCTTTCACCTGATATCTTTTTGAAAGTTCTTCATCGGGTTGTTCTATCATTGAGACGAGTATGCCTCCTTGCTTAAGCACCTCATACGAGCGTTTATTTGTTTCTCCGCCAACAGTATCATAGACGGCGTCATACTCCCTGACCGTGTCCTCAAATTTTTGCGTTTTATAATCAATCACCTCATCAGCACCCAATTTCTTCGCGTAGTCAACGTCATTCGTACTGACAGTTGTCGCGACATAGGCGCCCAAGTGCTTTGCAATCTGAATTGCCATTGAGCCGATTCCTCCTGCGCCTCCATGGATGAGAATTTTCTGCCCCTGTGTCAGTCCTATGTGATCATAAAGTGCCTGAAGAGCACTAACTCCTGTCAGAGGTACTGCGCCCGCTTCAAGAAAGGAGAGTTTCTCAGATTTTTTGGCTATCGAAGTAGGGGAGACCAGATCAAATTCCGCGAAAGCACCTGTTGCTCCACCCATAACGCTACCCTGACCATACACCTCATCACCAACTTTAAATTGCGTTACACCATTACCGACTTCGGTAACAACACCCGCTAGATCCCCACCGAGCGTTACGGGAAGGGTAAGAGGCATATAGTCCTTTACATAACCAAGCTGCACCTTCCAATCAAACGGATTGACACTGGCTGCATGAACTTGGACGAGTACCTTGCCATCAGCTACTGCGGGTTTTTCAATTTCT
>JAHFKE010000136.1 GCA_023245515.1 Candidatus Levyibacteriota bacterium | reverse complement strand
TGCACCAATTTCAATACCCAACCGGATAGATTTTTTAATTTGTTCTTCAGTACCCACATTCTTTCTCTTATCGTAAATCATGAGCAGGACAGGCAATTCAAGGGTATCAGCCCGTTCAACTAGGTGTGCTGCTTCTTTAATCTGAGCTTCTTCGTTCTGTGTACCAATATTAATCTGGAAAGAAACGGCAACAGCTCCAAAAAGAAGCGCTTGATAGGGGTCCGCCGTCAAAAATTTATTAACCCCGCTACTTATATCGCTCCCGGCTAGATGCATTATGAGTGGCGGGAAACTATTTTTGAATGTATCCAGTGGCAAATTCTTAATAGCTCCTCTATGAAGAATCAGGGCATCAACATCGCAACAAGCGAGCGTTCTGACGATTGCTCCAATATCTTCAAGGCCAGGCACGGGTCCCATGGAAAATCCGTGGTCAAGTGCAAGAAAAACAACTCGCTTTCTGCGCAATAATGTCTGTATTCTTAAATTTGAACCTCTAATCATGAATTTTGTAGTTCTGTTAATACTTCTTTTAATAAATGCTTCGACCCGCTTTGTTTTCTGATTCTATAACTTTGTATAAGGTATTTTTTGCCATCTTTCTTCTTACCCATTTGCTTTAATACTATACCCTTATTTAGTAGCGAAGACGAAAGGCCCATGCGATCGCGTAATTGTTTTCTTATATAGATACTTTGAGTGAAATACTTCAGTGCTTTCGTTAGTTCTCCCTCCATCCTAAATACCCCTCCAAGGTTGTTTAGGGTTCTTGCTTGCAATTGCCGAGCGTCAACGGCGCGTTCAAGTTTGTAAGCTTTCATATAGTATGTCCGAGCTTTTTGGTATTGTCCTTGTTTACGAAAGATGAAGCCGATGTTATTAAATAGTCGGGCACGAAAAAATACATCGTCTTTATCAATCTGTTTAACTAGAGACAGATAAATTTTTAGTGCAGCGTCATAATCGGACAATTCTCTCAACAATCCGGCTTTATTGTGAAGTATTGCAAGTTTAATCTTGTCTGAAATGTCGGATTTCCTCTTATAAAGTTCCGATGCCATATCAATATAACGATGCGCCAATTTCTTGTTGCCAATAACTCTGTAGCCATATCCAACTGCATTAAGAGCCATAGCTAAAGACGGTTTCTCGCGCGGTGTTTGAATCTCAGCAATCAATTTTTTAAGCAACTTTATTCCTAGGACAAGATCCCCTAATGAAATATACATCCTTCCTTCTTGTATCCTTGCCCTATTAGAGAGGTGTTTGTCCCCTATGCCCCTAGCAAGTTTTCGGCTTTTTATATAACTCCATTTTGCTTTCTCAAACAAGCCGCGCTTCTCATACACCTTCCCCTGATTCAACCATAATGAAATCTGCTCATATGACTTTCTCAATATTACAGATTGCGTCAGCATGGTAATCCTTGGGGACAACTTTCCATGAGAGACACTTTTTGAAGTATTCTCTATGATGTTTTGAAAGTTTCCATTTCTCATTACGGCGATTGAATATCTAATAAATCAGCCGCGACATTTGTGTCACGGCTGATAATGTAGCTAGCATTGTTCAATAAACCCTTTGAGACGATTGATGCACCGATCATACCCCATAACAACCATGAGTGAGTATAAATCTGGAGTTCGCGTCTTGCCTGTAAGGGCGTAGCGTATCACCTGAGTCAACTCACCAACCTGTCCACGAAATCGTCCGTGTTGCTGTTTGTACGATTTGATGTCCGGAGCGAGATCGTACTGTAGTGCTAATGTTTGAACTCTTTCAAACCACCTCTCGCGATTGTCATCCTGGTTATAGAAACCGCAGAATGCCGTGATGGCGGCAATGATCTCCTTCTCGGTAAGTATGGTTTTGATCTCTATACAAACAGGGGTTACAAAATTCTCGTCAAAGAAACACGAGAACTCGTTCGGCATATCAGACCACACCGCTATATCTTTCCGCGCATTGACATTTCCCCTTTCGATGGCAAAAAACTGCAAAGCATAGTCACTGTGATGAACAAGGAGCTTTGCGAATTTTGGATCATAATTCTGTGCCCAAACTAAGGTATTCTGATAGATTGCCGCAGCATCCATACGGGCAATAATATTCTTAGAGATGTCCTTAAGTTTAAGCTCGTCAAAGAGAGGTCCGCCATTACTGAATCGATCAAACGACAACTTAAAGTCGTTGAGCGGCAGTTGTGGATTTTGTCTACGCCAATCCTCAAAATTAGAGTTGGCGAGATTCATGAGATACTCGATAACTGCATCTTCCGGATATCCCTTCTCCCGGTAATACAATATTTTTGCTTCAGAATCAATCCGTTTCGAGAGTTTTCGCTTTTTATTTCCATTCTCGACCTTTTGAATCGGTGCAATATGACCGTAACAAGGAACGGGGAAACCGAAAATCTGAAACAGTTCGTAATGAAGTGGGAGCGAGGAAAGCCACTCGTCGCCGCGAATAACATGGGTTGTTCCCATAAGATAATCATCAACAACATGCGCTAAGTGATAAGTGGGCAAACCATCGCCCTTCACAAGCACAAAATCTTGATGATTGGTCGGCATAGTGATTACGCCCTTAACAATATCGTGGTGAGTAAACTTCTCACTCTCGTTGCCGGATGAGTAGAGACGAATAACATAGGGAACTTTTTTGTAGAGTGTTTGTTGTACCTTATCCACATCCATGTTTCTCCAAGTAGCCCATTTGCCGTAGTAACCGGGTTTTACACCAAGAATCTCCTGCTCTTTTCTACTAACCTCAAGTTCAGCCTCGGTGGCAAAGCAGGGATATGCAAGTCCTCTTTTAATAAGTTCCTTGGCAAAAGATTTGTATATCTCAAGTCGTTCTGACTGGATGTAGGGGGCATAAAACCCCTTATCCCCTTTTGGAAGAATTGGTCCCTCATCGGGTAAAAGACCATAATCATTTAAAGAGTTTATGATCATCTCTTT
>JAHFKE010000125.1 GCA_023245515.1 Candidatus Levyibacteriota bacterium | reverse complement strand
TCAATATCAATGAACTGAATATGAGGCATGTATTGTTTAAAATTCAATACTTCCCGGATCTTCTCAAGTATGCCCCCCATTAAAGCAGGGGGACGAATAATAACCTCGTCTGCCATTAGACCCGGAATTACACCAAATATTATCAGTGAGTATAGTGGTAGATTAATCGGGATAACACTACACAATAATTTAACCTTACCACAACTTAACCACTCAAGCTCCTGTGAGATGTTCTTAAGACAATCAAATGAATACATTATCTCATTTTCTGCGGTCTCAAAACTCTCGTATCTCAATAATGCTTCAACAAGAGCGCTACGTTTCGATTCAATCGCATCAGCTAATAGGGAACACTGTTGAGTTATTTGAGCTTCTATAATCTGCTTTTTTTGGGGCGGGTAAAGAGGCATAGGATATGAAAAAGTGGTAAGTCAGATCAATTAGTCTTTCGACACAATATCACAAGAAAACAAAAAGTTAAAGGTGTGCATAAAAGAGCTTGTTGCTTACCTATAAAATGATATATAATGAATATTATGACTTTGTCTAGTTGGCTTTCCACGATCTATACAAAAATCCTTGCTTTCATTTATGCATTCGTTATTTTGTGGTGGCTATTTATATTTTTTAGAGGCATAAAAGAAACTCCGATAAATTATGCTTTCAGTTTATTCTATAGCATCTTACCGCTAGGAGGAGGTATCGTCGGCCTTTTAAACGCACGCCATTGGGGTGGTTTTGCCAGCTCAGTCGGCCGAGCAATAATTTCTCTTTCTATAGGAATATTTGCGTGGGGAATCGGTAATCTTATTTTTGCATATTACAATCTTATCCTTAATGTTCCCATTCCATATCCTTCTTTAGCTGATGCTGGTTTTATATTGATATATCCGTTCTCAGCCATAGGAATGATCTATCTTTTCAAAGCAACAGGAGTTTCATTTGCTTTGAAAAGCAAGTCTGGAAAATTCATTTTTTTATCAATACCACTACTCCTATCTTTATTATCATATTATCTGCTCTTTATTGTAGCACGGGAGGGGGTTATAACCTATGAGGGCGATCTATTGAAACTGATTTTGGATGTTGGTTATCCCGTAGGGGATATTATTGTTCTCACGCTTGCAATGATTGTGTACGGATTATCCGTAAAATTTCTTGGTGGAGTGTTCCGAACACCCATCATCTTTATAATAATAGGTTTTATATCTAATTATTTTGCGGATTTTCTATTTTCATATACAACCACTACAGGAACATATTTTGTTGGGATGTGGGTGGATCTTTTTTATCCAACATCTTTTTTACTCATTAGCTTGGGACTAATTCTATTAAATCCGCGATTTGTATCCGAGTAATAGAAATGGATATGGATATCTTTAGCCGGATTGCAAGCAGGATAATCAAGGAGCAGGAGCTGATTATTGGTCCTTTGGCTTGGGGTGAGGCGAAGAAAGTGAGCGGGATAAAAGTGATGGATCCAAAGGCGGGAGAACTCACGATTGAGGGTGATGCAAAGCAAATCATTGACGGCTTGGTTGCCCGGTATGACCGCCTCTTTGGGCGAGCATCCCATGAAGTGTCCCGCGAAGCCGTTGCCGGACTCTTAGCAGACCTCCCGTCCGCTGATGTCCCTATGAGCTTGAGGAGTTAAATATCTTAACCGACATGCTTCGTCTTCGTTTCCGCATTAATGATATATTTCTATTGTATTATGCCCTTTCACATCCGGAATTACTTAAATCCAAAAGATGGGATCAGGAGATAAAAAAGATAAGGCAAAGTTCACCTCATGGGTATGATGCGATTGCCAAAAATCTTGACTGGTCATGGCGCTCCGCGCTTGCCGAAGCAAATTCGCCAAAAGATTCTTCTATTTGGCTTAACAAAGTAACAAAAGAAAGCGAAGCTATTTTCAAACATGGGTTGGGTGCTCCTGAATTCAAAAAGATAAGGGAAGAAACTCAAGTACATTTACAGGAAGTACAGATGGAGTGGGATAAAGAGAGCAGTAAAGCACTCAAGATTTTAGAAGATATCATCAGGATGCCCCTACCATCAAAAACTATAGAGGTTTTGATGGTGCATCCGAAACTGCGCGGCGGATTCCATTTGGCAGGCCATAATCCCAAGATTGTTTGGGGACATAAAGAGGAATGGCCGAAATATCACATCGTATATCTCTGCCATGAGCTTCTGCACATCCTGTTCAATCCAGATAATGATATAAATCAAGAAATTCTTCACGCGCTTATTGAACTTGCGACAGATAATGAACTCCGTATTCGTCTCCATGGAAAGGGCAGATATTTTTATGTTGGAAAAAAATATATCGGGCACGATTATCTCAAACCGTTTGTAAAAAATATTTTTCCTGCATGGGAACGATATCTATCTAATAAAAAAATTAATCTAAAGGAGTTGGCAAAAAAACTAACCACAAAAAAATAACGATTGTCGCAAAACAATCGTACTTGTGGGAATAGGAGAGAAAGCACGCTTTCTCTCCTATTCTTTATAGGGCCTACGGCGTTGATGGTCTACATCCGCCGTAAGGCGAGCAGGAAATATAGGGGTTGCAGTGATGGGGCGGGCACTGAACAGCGATATCCATTGGCACCCATACTTCCTCAAAAATGCGCTCACGGATGCCCCGCAAAGCCGTTGATTCTACAAGCGATGCGAGAGATTGATCGCGCACAGATCCAATACCCCAATTCCGTGCCATAATGCAGGGCGCTACTACGCCCTCGGGTGTAACAACCGCACTTCCTCTCCAGCAGTTACCGCAAAGCTCCGACAAATCAGATCCGCAGGCAACATCGGGTGACAAAGATTCCCCGCGTCCGAAGGCGCGTACTCGGTCGCTACCGATATGCACGACACCAAGAGAATATAGGAATTCTTTTGTCTGTTCCACTCGATCGCGGTTTTGATCCATAACGATAATGCTCGCACGAACAGCCAAGCCCGCGTGAATCATCCGCTTGATGGTACGCACTGTC
>JAHFKE010000039.1:4743-9758 GCA_023245515.1 Candidatus Levyibacteriota bacterium | reverse complement strand
GTTCACGAAGGACTACATCGTCGCAAAGGCCGACGCCTGAGCGACATCGGCGGACAACAAGTGATCACGATGTGATCGTCCATTCCAAACTCATCGAAAGAAGGTGATATCTATGCTGAGGCATTAGGGAATTCCGATATATTCGGAAAACAAGGTTTGAAGAATGAGATGTATCTCGAGACACCATACGCGGTGACTTTGCGATACTCTCGCTAATTCTTCTATACCTCCCTAATGCCTCTTCTGACGTTTACCGGGTAAGATTTCTTGACATCCCTAACCCCAAATACGTAGGATAAGGGTAAGGCAAAAATCAAAAGTTAGAATGCAAAATTTTAATATTATTACTTATGCGTAAAAATACTACAGCTATTTTAGGTTGCCTTCTCTTCTTTCTCTTCCTTTCTCCTGTCGTCTCCGCGCAGGACTTGGGACAAGGCATGGCGCTGACCATTAAGCTCTCAGAAAAGGGGGTCAAGGATGGAAGCATCGTCTCGGTAACAACAAAAGGCTACAAGCTCTCTACAACGCCCTACGACCCCTATATTTTTGGCGTCGTGACTCTTGACCCTGCACTGTATTTACAGGATGAAGCCCTTGCGGATGGACTACCCATTCTCACAGCCGGAAGAGCTGGCATACTCGTCTCTACCATGAATGGGCCCATTAAGAAAGGCGACTTCGTGACTTCTTCAGATGTAGCAGGCGTGGGCCAGAAGGCAACTGAAAATGGGACCGTCATAGGTATTTCTGAAGATGACTATACAGAAAAAGATCCGAAGAAATATGGCAAAGTATTTACCACCTTCAGTCCGCATTTTGCTCAGATTTCAGACAGTGTAACACATAACGTCTTCCGAGCTGCCCAGCTCGGAGCAATGGCTGCATTCCAAACACCCCTCGGCTCCCTGCGATACATAATAGCCGGGCTTATCGTCCTCCTTTCCTTCTTCTTTGGCTTCCGCTTCTTCGGCCGGGTCTCACGTAGTGGAGTCGAGGCGATGGGACGTAATCCGCTCGCTAGCAAGTCTATTATGATCAGCGTCATCTTGAATACGCTTATCACGATCTTCGTCATGTTATTCGGAGTTGTCATCGCATACTTTATTCTTGTACTATGAAAAGTAGGTTGTAGGTTGTAGGTTGTAGGTTGTAGAAAAGATTCTACCCCCTACGCGCTACTCCCTACCCCCTAAATAAACATGCTAATCGATCCGATCATATTCATCTTTCTAACGGCGTCCACTGCCATATTGACGGTGATTCTCCTGGCAATAGTGATATCCTATGCAGCCAATCTCAGTAAATTTCACCGCGTCCAACAGATAAATTTTCAGCTACAAGCCGAGCTATCACAAAAACCACTGCGCCTCTTAGAGGATGCCCATGGAAAGGCTCTGGAAATTATCAGTCAGGCAAATAAGCAAGCCAACGAGATACTTTCGAATTCAGAGCTCTACAAGCAAGAATCACAAGCATCGTTAAAAGAAAAAATGGACTCCCTTGAGAAGAATCAGCAGGACGCATTTCATAAAGCCTCGCAAGAACTGCAAGAGGCGTACAAAATTATCCTCAACCAAGTAAAAGAAGAAGATATCAATACGCTTAAAAATATAACAAAAGATATCGAATCAGATGCTGTTTCTGAATTTAAAGAATTTACTAATGCACTTGAAAAGGAAACGATTAATGCCGAGAAAATAGCGAAAAAAGAGATTGATGAAGAATATTTATTATTAAAAAAAGAACTTGATACATATAAGCAAGAGCAGCTGCAAAAAGTTGATGAGGATATTTATTCTGTTCTCTATAGAGTTTCAGAGCTGGTTCTCAGCGAGGGTATTTCATTTGACCACCACAAGCAACTCGTCATCGAAGCCCTTGATCAGGCAAAGAAAGAACAAGTGTTTAAATGAGGGTTTAGGGTTTAGGGTTTAGGGTGATAATATTATCTTCCCTTTCCCCTTTACGCTTTCCCCTTTCCCTTAAGACCTATGGACAAAGCAATTGACACAATCCTAAGTTTAGTTAAAACCAAATCCGAAGCCGGAGAGGTGCTTTTTTGCCTTGAAAATTTTGCCGGCACGATTTTTCTCTCTAAAGAAAAACCTCCAATAGCTGAATACTTTTCTAGGCTAAAACAAGAACTCGCAGATGAACTAATCCATACCTTTACCGAAAAAGTCAGCGCAGAAACCAGCAGAAGCGAGGCTGAGTCCTTTTTAAAACAACTACAAACCGCTCTACGAAATTGTAAAATTCTCCAACTAACTATTGCTTTCCATCCGGATGATGAGACCATTGCGCTTTTTTCCTCTTGGGTAAAAAAGGAGATAGCAAACAATATCCTTCTTGACATACAAACCGATAAAACAATTGGAGCAGGAGCGCTTATCATTATCGATGGGAAATACAAAGATTATTCAATAAGAAAAAAAATCGCAGGCGTATTTCAGATACAGAAAGACGAAATCCTTGGCCTACTATCGCATGCCAAGCAGTAGGGTGTCATGAGTATCAGAAGTACCAGGGTTACGAGAAGCTTTAAACTCTCTTACCCGTGATACTCGTGATACTCGTGATACTCGTGATACGCTAACATGAAATCCTTTGATCACTATCTAAAACTAACTGAAGAAATAGGCTTTGTTGAAGAGTCCAGACAGTCTCTTGTGTATGTAAGGGGCTTGCCAAATGCGACCATTCAGGAAATCATCATGTTTGAGACTGGTGAGTCAGGCATCATCCTCTCCTTAACCAGCGAATATGCTGAGATACTTACCTACTCTAAGTATCCTGTAAAAACGGGGGTGCGGGCAACGCGCACAGGATCCAAACAAGAAATGCCTGTAGGCTTTGAAGTTTTGGGACAGACGGTTGATTCATTCTGTAACCCTCTCAACGTAGGAAGCACTTTTACCAAACCCAAGGTTTCCAGACCTCTGGATGTAAGCCCCACAGGAATTGCTGACAGAAAGCGTATCGAGAAAACCTTTGAGACGGGCGTGGCAATTGTCGACTTTCTTGTCCCTCTTGGCAAAGGGCAGCGAGAACTTGTTATCGGAGACCGCAAAACGGGAAAGACAAGCTTTCTCTATCAAACTATCATTAAACAAGCAAAATTAGGAACAATCTGCATCTATGCTGCTATTGGCAAAAAGAAGGCTGACATAAAAAGAGCTGAAGCCGTCTTTAAGAAACATGGTATCGAAAATAATACTGTCATCATAGCTTCAGGTGCTGAAGATCCGTCAGGAATCATCTATCTGACTCCTTTCTCGGCAATGACACTTGCTGAATATTTCCGAGATGAAGGTCACGATGTACTTGTGGTTATGGATGACTTATTTACCCATGCCAAATTTTATAGAGAAATTATGCTTATTGGCAGGCGCTTCCCTGGAAGAAATGCCTACCCTGCAGACATTTTCTATCTCCACGCGCGTCTTCTTGAGCGTGCAGGCAACTTTCTTTTGAAAAACAACGCTGAAGTATCAATCACCTGCTTGCCTGCGGTGGATTCCGTGCAGGGAGATATTGCTGGTTTTATTCAAACAAATTTAATGTCAATGACTGACGGCCATATCTACTTTGATGTAGACCTCTTTGCAAAAGGAAGAAGGCCGGCAATTAATCCCTTTATCTCTGTCAGCCGTGTTGGTCGCCAAACACAGTCCTCCTTAAGTCTTAGCTTGAACCGGGAAATCATTAGCCTTTTGACCTCACACAATCAAATCGAAAGCTTCAGTCATTTCGGCTCAGAGACAGGACCTGACACAAAAAGAATCTTAACGACTGCAGAGCGTATCTTCACCTTCTTTACTCAAGGAGCCACTGAGGTTACCGATACCAATCTGCAAATAGTCATTTTTGGCTTGCTTTGGCTTGAAACATGGCAAGAGATCCCAACAATGGAGAAGGATATAGAAGTCTTACAAAAAACCTATCTTGAAAGTCCGCAGGCACAAGCAATGGTAAAAGAAATCGTTGCCTCCTCCCCCACCCTCAATGATATGCTTGAAATAGTCAAAAAAAGAAAATATGATTTATTACAAACAATGGGGGTACACTAGTACAGGGATTAGGGGGTAGGTTTTAGGGGGTAGGGATTTTTCTACTACCACTACCACCTACGCACCACTCCCTACTCAGACTATGAGCAATTTAAAACAAATTACCAGCGAAATTGATGAGCTGTTCCGATTCAAAGATCTGACAGGGGCCTATGAAGAGATCGCAAGTATGAAAATGCGCCGAATACGTGGCACTGTGCTTTTTAACCGTGATTTTATCTATGCCTTGGCAGAAATTTATCGCGAAGTCTCAGTTTCCAACAGAAATGAACTTCTTCGACTCATAAAAGAGAAAAAAAAGACAAATGACTTCGCCTTACGACCCCACAATGGAAAGACGGCAGTAATTTTTTTATCTGCTAATTCAGGGCTTTTCGGAGCGATTCTGAAAAATGCCTATCAAGAATTTATTAAATATATTGATAGCCACCCTGGTGAGCCAATCATTGTTGGTGAGTTTGGCAAAAAGATGTTTGAGGCTCAATTTCCATCAAGAAAGTTCACCTTCTTTCCTCTGCAAGGCGACTCCATTAACCCTGAAACACTCAAAATAGTAACAAATAGTCTTATGCAATTTGAAAACGTTATTATTTTCTATGCGCACTTCAACAGTATGGCTTCACAAGGCGTAGCAATGCTTGATGTGGCAGGGGAAGAAACACCAATGCTTCAAAAGGAAATCCTTTCGGCAAATTACGCCTTTGAGCCATCAATGGGAAAGATCCTGGAGTTTTTTGAGCAAGAAATTTTCGCCAACATTATGGAGCAAAACTTTACAGAATCAGAACTCGCCCGTCATGCGGCCCGTATCATAGCGCTTGATACTGCAACAAAAAACATAGACGTTAGACTTAAAAAGATTGACCTAGAACACAGGGTGGCAATACATAGAATTCTCAATAAAAAACAGACTGAAGCACTCGGAGGCATGATGTTGTGGAA
>JAHFKE010000039.1:0-4643 GCA_023245515.1 Candidatus Levyibacteriota bacterium | reverse complement strand
ATACTGCAACAAAAAACATAGACGTTAGACTTAAAAAGATTGACCTAGAACACAGGGTGGCAATACATAGAATTCTCAATAAAAAACAGACTGAAGCACTCGGAGGCATGATGTTGTGGAATATAAAGTAAGAAGTAATTAAATTATACGTTTTCCTTAATTCCTAATTCTTACTTCTTGATTCTAATTATGGCAGTAGTTACCGGTAAAATAATCGCAATAAGAGGACAAGTCGTAGAAGTCTCCTTCCCAGGAGAAAAGCCTTCTGTACACGATATCCTGGTGCTTGAGGAAAGCCCGGACATCAAAATGGAGGTCTATACCTCCTCAGGCCCTGACAGCTACTACTGCCTTCTTTTCGCTGACAGCTCGGCACTCTCCCGCGGAGCAAATGTTATTAATACAAGAAAACCTATCTCCATACCCGTAGGTGACGAAGTTCTGGGAAGAGTGATTAACTTTTTTGGCCTTCCGAGAGATGGCGGTAAAGAAATCCAGACAAAAGATATTTGGAGTATCTATCGAGACACCCCTATTTACGCACAAATAGCCCTACAGAACGAAGTTGTTATAACAGGAATTAAATGCATCGACCTCTTCTCTCCCGTCTTAAAAGGAGGGAAAATAGGACTTTTTGGAGGAGCGGGTGTGGGGAAAACAATCCTTCTCACCGAAATCATCCACAACACCGTAGAGCTTTCGCCTGAAAGCGAGGGTAAGAAGAAAAATGTTTCAATCTTTGCCGGAATCGGAGAGCGTACGCGTGAAGGACAAGAATTGCTTGAATCACTGCAAGCAGGAGGAGCAATGCCGCTTACCACACTCGTTTTTGGTCATATGGGAGAAAATCCTGCAATCCGTTTTCTTACAGGATATACAGCTGTCACGCTCGCTGAATACTTCCGTGACGTTGCCAAAAGAGATGTCTTCTTTTTTGCCGATAACGTTTTTCGTTTTGCACAAGCCGGTAATGAACTCTCACTTCTTATGAATATGATTCCTTCCGAAGACAGCTATCAGGCAACACTTGCATCAGAAATGGCTTCTTTTCACGAAAGACTTGTCTCCACCAATGAAAATAACATTACGAGTATTGAAGCAATCTACATACCTAATGACGACATTTTGGATCAGGGCGTACAGTCCATCCTCCCCTATCTTGACTCCAGCCTCATCCTCTCACGTAGCATTTATCAAGAAGGCCGTATGCCTGCAATTGACCTCATCTCCTCCACCACATCGACGCTCACACCTGAACTGGTGAGCAAAGAACATTACAAAACAGCACTGCAAGCACAAAGCACTCTAAAAAAAGCTCTCCTTCTTGAGCGTATCGTTTCACTTATCGGAGAGTCTGAACTCAATCCTGAAGATAAATTGATCTTTAAGCGAGCAAAACTCCTCAAAAATTATATGACCCAAAGCTTCTTCACCACAGAAAAACAAACCGGAAGAAAAGGTGTCTTTGTGCCATTAGAAACCACGCTCAAAGATACAAATGATATACTAAATGGAGTATATGATACAGTCTCTGACGAGAAACTCTTGTATATCGGCTCAGCAGAAGAAGCAGTGAGGAAATAATTTAGAATTCAAAATTTATAATTCAGAATACGCTAGAACTTATATTTTTAATTCTACATTGTAAATTTAATTCTGAATTTTGAACTCTAAATTCTGAGTTAATCAATTATGGCAGATCCCAACCCATCTCAACCAACCTCGCTTCCGCTAAGGGCTAGCTCTACCAGCTTAATTCACTTGACCATACGTAATCGCAAAAAGATGGTATTTGAAGACGAAGTAAAAGCGATGACATCTCTTAATGAAAAAGGTATTTTTGATATACTGCCCCAACACGAGAACTTTATATCAATCATCAAAGAATATATTACAATCCACAAAAAGGATGGCCAAAAAGAGACAATAAATATAGGCAACGGAGTTCTCAAAGTAAAAAACAGCCAGATTAGCTGCTATGTTGATCTTCTTGTAACCCCTCCCAAGCCCCCAGCTGGAACCCCAACCCCCACGCCAAGCGTACAAAATGCCGCCATAAATAACTACAAAGCTCCGCTGCAAAAATAAACCCTCCATTTATAACTTTCAACTTAGGACATATTATCCATCCCCACAAACTTACGCTCGAGCGTTTTTTTGTGGGAGCCTCAAACGTCAGAAGAGGCATTAGGGAGGTATAGAAGAATTAGCGAGAGTATCGCGAAGTCACCGCGTATGGTGTCTCGAGATACATCTCATTCTTCAAACCTTGTTTTCCGAATATATCGGAATTCCCTAATGCCTCAGCATAGATATCACCTTCTTAATAGCTTGTCACAATTATGAAACTAATTGTGGATTGGAAAAATCAATCCGAACCGCTTCCGTTATGATCGCTACAGTGGACGTAGTGATCGTGGGGACCGTTCCAGCGATTGGCATCCTCACAGTCGGGACATTTCACGTCTTAACCTCCTTTCGGAGATTTGACTGGATTGCGCCAGGCTACTGGTGTGGGCCTCTGGCGGTATCCATGATGCGCCGCACCTCCTCTCGCCGCCTGCGAGCCACTGAGGCTACAGCATTTGCGACTGTAGCATTGGCCTTGGCCACAGCTGCGGGGCATCGGCCATTAGGCCCGTGCGGGCACTGCATGTACCGCGCATTGTGTTCACACCGGTACTCGTCTTGTTGACGACGGACTTCCGCGACCTCTCCTTCTGAACGATCCCACGCCGCTTCCGGAGCCTCTTCCCTTCCATTGATGAGATATCCCATTTTTCACCTCCTCTCGAAGGTTAGTCGGAATACCGAATGACTCTTGTGGAGTCATCTATACCTAGCACTCCTATGAGTCGGGGTTGGGTTCGAACAGATGAACGGTTCCCTCAGGCTCAACCCCAAGGACGCCATCGATGGCTGCGACAGTTGGTAGGTCTTTCTCACTCATTGTGACAATGACTCCCAGAACTGTAAAGCCCTCTAATGGAAGACCGGCGATGATGATTTCACCTGCTACCGTGTAGCGCTTATCATCCTCGACAGTAACGATATATTTCATCCTTTTCACCTCCTTTCGGGGCTTATGGCCTGAAAAGATCTCTTGAGTCTTGCGACCCAAGAGTCACGACCTGGGATTCACAAATCGCAGGGCCCCTTCAAACCTCATGAAAAGATTGGTTAGACTCCCCCTTGATGGATCTGCGCCTAGAGAAAGCGCTCGCGAAGTTCGGGCGTTGGGACGCGACAAGCGTCTTTCGTTCCGAACCAACGGTAGCGATTGCGACCGATGAAATTGTATGCAGGGTCGCGCACGAACGGCGGGACCACAAGCAACAACTTAGCAAGCCTCCATGGATATGAGAGCTTGCCGGCGATTCGTAGAACTGCTGACGACTTGGTGTAGAACTTGCCATTGTCGTACAGCACGATCGTCGAGAGATCGGCGATCGGCAAAGCTGCACGCTTCAGCAAGCCTATCCCAGCATCAGACTGTAGAGACGCGAACTTGAACTCCTTTCTGGGATCATGATCGATGATGAAGTTGACGCCTTCATTGCAAAGATTGCAGATCCCGTCGAACAATACTATCGTGTCAAGAAACTTCTTTGTGACCATCCTTCACCTCCCTTCAAATCTCATCATTTGAATTGAAGCCTGACACCACAAGGTGTCAGTGACCCCGCATTGAGCGGAAACGGGTTTCCTCCCGACTCGGTACCAGAACGAGCATGAACTGACTGTCCCACTCGATCTTACCTTCGCTCATGAGCTGGAAGCAGACCATTTGGATTTCCCCGGTCCGGTAACCGAACGGGGCGAGTGCCTCGAACAGCGTCCAGCCAGAGATTGGCTCCTTGGCGTTGCCTATAAGGAGAATGATGACCTGCTTCAGCGAAGCATATGCCTCACGCTTCTCTTCCAACTCAGCGTTGATTTGCTCCTGCGTAGTCGTCTCCATGGACGATTCTCCTTCGACTTTCGAATTTTCCAAAGGGATGTACCGTCTGGTACGTCCCAAAACTATTAAGTTGTTAACGTGCTAAACCTCCTTCCCAAAATCAGAGGACAAACTGCTCTCAGACGGGACAGCGCAACGCGATTGCTCCGCGCCCTCTTTGAGCACGGCCGAGTATAACAAAAATTCAAGGCTGAGACAAACTAGAGAGGACTAATTTTCAATCCCGATTTAATCGGGATCAATCTCAATTAAATCGATGTCAATTTCTTAATGACACAGTTTCGACATATTACCCATCCCCCACAAAAAAACGCTCGAGCGTAAGTTTGTGGAAACCTCAAAATCAAAAAAAGCAGAAGGCTAGTTATTCGTTTTACTATGAACTAATGACCAACTAACTAAGGATCTAGGCCAAATTTCCCTATTCCCTCCAATCGTGGTAAAATATTCTTATGCTTACTAGTAAAGCACATGCCATCCTCGAATCCCTCCATCCGGGTTCAACGCAACGGGTGATTTTGGAGATTAAAACCACCAGAACTGACGAAGAAACACCGGAATCTATGTCTCACTTCCTCGCAAGTCTCGCAGGGATGAAAAGATTGCTGTTGCCCTGGTGGGGTATCGGTATCTCAATCACTCTGGAAATGGCAGTCATTGATCAGGCAATTCACTTCTTCCT
>JAHFKE010000124.1 GCA_023245515.1 Candidatus Levyibacteriota bacterium | reverse complement strand
ATTGCCGGGTCATCTAGCGGTAGGATGCGACTCTCTGAAAGTCGTCACCTTGGTTCCTCGCCAGAGGCGAGTCCGCCTTCGGCGGAGAATCCATCCTTCTATGTATTATATTTATGTAATTCAAAGCATCTCATATCATACGAGATATGTCGGGGTTGCCGAAGATGTTGAGAGGCGTTTGGGCGAACATAATGCCGGAAGGTCTCGCTATACAAAAGGGAGAAGACCGTGGCGCATTATTCACGTTGAAGAAGTTAATACGCTAAGTGATGCTCGAAAGCGAGAAGTATTTTTAAAATCAGGGCAGGGAAGGAAGTGGCTTGATCAAAATCTGGGGCATTAAGAGATTTGTCTCTAAAATTGCGGGATCGTCTAACGGTAGGACGACGGACTCTGAATCCGTTAATCTAGGTTCGAATCCTAGTCCCGCAGCCAGTTGAACGTTGAAGGATTCTGTATATAATTAAGTTATAATGATGGATTTCTATATTATCTTTGCAGGAGTTATTGAGCAGGGTTTCGCGAGCAGACTTGTTGCGGCTATCAATAACGCGGGTACGAACGGAGCCACAAAAATAATAATATTATTCTCTTCGTTGGGAGGTAATATCCAAGAAGGCTTTACCATTGCTTCGGTCATCCAGAATTCGAAAATTCCTGTTTCTCTGCATGCAAATAATAATATTGATTCTATTGCAAATGTGATTTATCTCTCAGCAAAAGAGAGAACAGCAGAATCATATGCAAAGTTCTATCTGCACGGCGCCACCACACCGCAAGCAGCATTTGATGAAAAGGGTCTAAAAGAACAAATGTTAGCAATAAAAACAGAGAATGCACGCATAGCGCAGTTTGTTTCTGAAAATTCCAATCTAAACTTTAAAAAGGTGCAGGCAATGATGCGTGCTGGAACTACGATGACCGCACAACAGGCATTAGGATGCGGAATTGTCCAAGAGGTTGTTCATAAGGAAGTACCTGCGGGCGCAGTAATAGAAGAAATACTAGCTATTAACTAATATATGGGTACAGAAGAGGTAAAAGAGTTGATAGATGAATCTCTAAAAAAAATGGGTTGCTTGGATATTATCTTTCCGAACTCCAAGGAAGATCTTATCGTCGCAACATTCAACTGCAAAGAGATTACGAGTTTTGTCACTGGTATCCCTGGTTGGTCCTATTCGGGCATACATCTTGATCCTACCGGAAAACGGCAGTACAAAATAGATTTCAAAAAGATGTCTTAAATTCAGATTGATACCACGGATAAAAATGTTGAGGAGCATTAGGAACTGCCAAGCTAAAAGCAAGCACACGAAAACTACTGCCTGCTGGCGGTAGTTTTGGTTCCTTCCCATCAAGTTGCGGCATTTTTGCCGAACCCCGCATAAGATTCTCTCTATACTACGCAGACTGCGCAGGATACCCTGAAGACGTAGGAAACAATGCACTCAATGCATTGAACTGAAATAAGAGTTGCGGGCATTCTTGTTCGCATGCTACCATGTGTGCAATAACTTCTTGTACTATTTTAGAATACACCGATGTCTCATTTTTTGAGCTGTAGGTTCGAATGTCTTCCAAGCCCTGCAGTTTTATAGAGAAGCGGACAATTCCTTATCTAAACCCTAAGCAAATTTGATTTAGCTTGGGATTCCGAAGATCTTGAAAAATTATGAAATTTACAAAAAATCAGTTGATATCAATCATAGGTCTTATATTTGTTCCCTTCATTATAGGTTTTTGGGGATATAGTAATTCAACTAAAGTAAGTGTTAATGGTAACGGTAATGCAACAGCTGTTGGAGCTAACGCACAAGCTACCGTTAATAATAAACCTTTGCTTATAGAGACTCCTGTAGGTGAAGTAAACGGAATAAACCTTATTTTTAAAGTTTCGCATAAACCCCTGTATCTGAATGAGGATGGTCTTGATAGGTTTGAAGGATTGGACTATGCCTACTCAAATGGAAAAATAACTCTTTTGAATAGTGCAGAAGCTCCTTCGTATGCGATTAAATCTTTTTATAAAGATTAGCCCTAGTGATTTTATTCCGAAGAGCGTCATAATGGTAAACTAAAAAGCATCAGAAAATTATTGTGGGGTTTGATGGAGAACTATCCGAATCCGGGGAGGTCAGTTTCATTTTTTCCGTATCCATGAATTATTTTTTGACTGGCTTGGGCGGTGGTTTTTTACGAACGAGTGAGAGAAGAAAAAACTTCAGCGGATCTTATCGTTGGTCGGAACTCGGATCATTGGACTATCAATAAATATCGTGTTATCATATGGGGATGTCCTTTTACAATATGATCTGTGTGTGATTCCCGTACAGAAGTCCTGAACATCAACAGAGGGGTGTCCGGATGATTTATCCTTATGCCTATCAGAAAGATTCAGTTGCACGGCTCAATCAACGGTTTGAGACGAGCCCTACGGCCCTTATGGTTATGGCTTCCGGTCTTGGGAAAACCATCACCTCCGCTCTGTGGGCAAGACAGTATGTTCCCCATGGCAGAGGACTGTTTCTGTGCCATGAGAATGATATTCTGGAGCAAGCGCTTGGGGAATATCGTAAGGTCCTGGGACAGCAAGTGTCGCTGGGACTCTTTCATGGTTTTCAGAAAGATCTGGAGGAGGTTGACGTACTTTTTGCCTCTCTGCAATCCATGCAGGAATGGCATCAGGCGTTTTTGGTCGATGAGTTCCGTTATGTGATTGTGGATGAGTCGCATCACAGCCAAGCACCTACTTTTAAGGAGGTGATTCACTACTTCCAACCAAAGTATCTGCTGGGCATGACGGCAACGCCGGATCGTATGGATCAGCGCGATATCCGTGAGATATTCGGGGAAGAGGTGGTAAATATTCCTCTGGAATATGCAATCGGCCAGCAGCTGCTGACGCCGGTTGAATACCATCTCGTAACCGATCATCTCAATACCTATGCCTTGCGGCGTCTTGTGGAGCAGGCGACGAGCGAGAAGAAGCGTATCTCCATGAAGCAGCTCAACGAGA
>JAHFKE010000038.1 GCA_023245515.1 Candidatus Levyibacteriota bacterium | reverse complement strand
AAGCAGCTACCGATATATCATTTGGGCAAAAAAGTTGGAGTTTATATTCCCGATTTATTGATTAATGATGCAATTCTTATAGAATTAAAAGCAAAGCCCTTTCTTCACAAGGAAGATGTTAGGCAGTTCTGGTATTATTTGAAGAATTCTAAGTTTAGACTTGGTTTTTTGGTTAATTTTGGAGAGACTGACGGAGTTAAAATAGAGAGACGTGTATTTGATACCGCCCGAGGTTAACTTTCCGCGTAGTTTGGCCTGTTGTTTCTGCGTATTTCTGCGATATTCTTGTAATAGTTTTATAAGCTAAACGTAAAGCAGGGGATAGAGTAATAGGTTTATACTCTGCTTACTATGAAAGCACAAGAATATGAGGGTAAATTGACAGCGGGTGAGGCGAGGCTGTATGCTGGAAAGAGCGTTATGGCAGAGTCAGGAGAAATACCGAGGGGTCCACAAAGAAAGAGCGCATCGGAAGCTGCTAGTTCACAAGTTGACAAGGGGCAGCCCCGTCGTGCATCCCAGGCTGAGAGTAGAGAAAAAGGTCGTAGGCCGGTGAAGCCACAAGATTCGGAGGGTAGAGCTGAGACTCTTGACGAGCAGCTTGTTCGCGAAATGCTTGAAAAACAACTCGCAAGAAAGCGAGACGAGCAAGAAAAGAAGAAGAGAAGGGCAAGTCGCACTTCTGAAAATCCTCAGAGGCCCCATGTTAGAAGAAGATCTGAGCTGAACCTAGGAGAAGGAGATACAGAGATAAGACCAAGACGCGCTTCTCCTTCCCCAGAAACCTTAGGGGATCAAATCGGCGGTAGCGCAACTGAAGGACGAAAGTCAACTCGCCGCCCCACAGAGAGTCCTCGTGGAAGAACTGAGACTGAGGCAGGTGCCGAAACAAGGCCTGGTAGGAGAGAGCTTTTGGACAGTATGCCTAATGCGAGGGATCTCACCTACGATTTAGTTGACAGTGAGAGGGATCAGGATAAAGCCTTTAGCGCTATGCTTATTGAGCTTAACGAGCGAGATAAGCACAAGTCGCTCAAAGACTGGAGCGATGAGCATCGGGCAGTTATATATGAGGAATGGAAAGCATTCACGAAGTTTTACGCGAAAAAGAAGAAAGAAGCAGAGAAGCGAGGTTTGACACCTGAGGATGTTAGGAGAAACAATCAGATTGACGGGACACTTGCTGGCGTAAAGAAGGTGCTTTTGAAAGATGTACAAGGAAAAGACGAGAAGGAGAGACGGCAGAAGATCGAAGCAATAACCTCGGGCGATATCCTCAAGGAAAGACGGGCTAGGGAGTTTCACGCGGAAGATATACCAAATAAAAAGGTCAGAGATAAATTTTCGGAGTTCATCATCCAAATGAGCAACGGAGAGATCTCAAGTCCTGAAGAAATTGCTGTGGTGAGGCAAGAATGGAGACGGCTTGAGGAGAAATTACGTTCAAAGCTGGAGGAGAAGGGGGACCTTCGGTCTCTGGATGCATTTGATAGGGTGCGCGATAAGATTGTGGTCACCAATAAGCAATTGTTATCCAGGCGCGAGGAAGAGCCTCTGCGTCTGCAAGCACGTGGTGCTTCTGCGACGGGTCCGAGCGAGGAGGCTCAGGAGGAAGAAGAGTCGTCAAGAAGCGAAACAGAGCCGGAGCCGCAAGCAAGAGAACGTGTTGATCTTGGAGAGGACTATGTCATGAGACAAAAAGCCCTCGAGCTACAGAAAGACCTAAGTCAAGCTGCAGTTATTGCTGAGTTGATAGATCAGGGCTATGGCAGGGCGAAGGTTGAGGAGCTTTTTAGGATAAAGAGCGAGGAGGAAAAGATGCAAGAGTATCGCAGACAGAATGCCGGAGTATCCCATGAGCAGATAATGGACAGGACGATAGCCGAAAATGAGGAGATGAAGAAAAAGACCGATGCGATCAGGGCGAAAGAGAAAAAAGACCCTCTGAAAAAAGCGAAGAAGGAAGCGCGGACGCTTTGGCAAGCTGAAAAAAATAAGATGGCCTCGCTTAAAGATATGAAAACAAAGGAAAAGTTCGGGATTCACAAGGATTGGGAAAAGTTTGGTTGGACTAGAGAGCAGAAGAACGCTGTCGCAACAAATCTGGAGCTTGGTAAGGATATTGATAAAGCAGCGCCTGTGCTTCGGGCAATGCTTCTGGCTGGTTGGACGGGAAAAGAAGCAGTTGAGTTTACAAAAAAAGATAAAAGAGACCGAAGGGGAAGCGCTCAGCAAGAGATTGTGATGCAGTTTCTAAATGATGAGGAGGTGGCGGATGCTTTCGATATGGCCCAGTACCGCAATGACTATAATGACCAGCGGTATCAGCAGGAGCCGGGAGACGCGCAGGAATTAGCTTGGCAGATTGGCCATATTCTCTGGGAGTCATTTGGTGAGGAGGGTGAGAATCCGACACTTGAGCGAAAAGTCAGAATTACTGATGAGGACGGAAAGTTGGTTGATATAGAAGGAAACTTCGTTGACAGGGAAGGGATAAAGACTAGCGGAAAGACAAAGAAAGAGATTCGTTTTAAAACGCATGAGAATGTAAAAAAAGACAATATCGTTCTCTTTTTCAGACAGCGTGCTAATTATCAGGATTATCAAAACCCCAATGACGCCCAACAGTTCGATCAGGTGGTTGACCTTCCTTCCAAGCAAAGTATGTCTCAGCTCAATTTGCAAAAAATGCTCGCAGCTCAGGAAAAAATGTTCATGGGAAGTGACAGCGAAAGTGTATCGAAGGATATTCTCAGGGAAGTGGAGGCGAGACATGGTATTAAGAATGGGCAATTAAGCAAAGTAAAACTGAAAGAGGATCATAAGGACCTTGCGCCAACGCTTGAGCGTGAGGCAATGTCTGTGACAACGACGAAAAGCGTGCATCTTGCTTATATTAAACAGATGGAGATACCCGAGGAGCTCAAGAAGCTTCTTGAAAATGTTCTGGACAAGAATCTTTTTACCCGTGATATTCATGGCGGTAGGCCACTTCTGCAGCACATAATGACGTTGCCTGGACATTATGAATCTGCAAAAGAGTCGGACGGGGCTGTAGGAGCTGCTATCACTAAGAGTTTTCTCGCGTATTATAATCTGAGCGATTATGAAAAGCTTGAGAAGGAGCTTGGTGAGGAGAAGATAGATGAGAGAGGAGATGTCTATTATGATGCCTCGCAGCACGATCTTTTCAATGTGCATGGCCTTAGGAAAATACGTGACAAAATAGTTAGCGGACACTTGGAGGAGTATAGCGATCAGGATCCTGATAGGTACTACAATCTGGCATATAAGAGGAATGGGGATGGTGATGTCATAGGCTACGAAAATTCGGACGTGGATGCTGCGTTTAACATAAACGGAACCATAAAGAGTAAGGGTAAGTTCATCGATCTTATCAATATCTTTAATGCGCAAGATAAGGATAGTCACCTTGTTTCTATTGTGAAAGAAGCGATTGGAGGGGCTGTCGCACAGAAGGAAGGTCTTAATGAGATCAACACAACGTATGCCAATATGACCGCCTTTTATCTCACGCGTATTATGGGAGCCGGAGCCAGAGGGGATACGAAGAATGTTCAGGCTGTGGACTCGATGGTCAAATATACTGAGGCAGGAGCGTATTATGAGAAAATGGACAAGGACAAGAGCCCAGACTCTGAGGGAGAGAGTGAGGCAAGGGGGGGCAAGTCCAGTAATAAATATCATCGTAAACAGTTCAAGCGGCTCATCGAAGAATTGGCGGATAGTCTTAAAACGACATCCTGGGTGGGCCCGGAGGGGGCAAGGTTTGCTTATAGAGAAAGTTTTCTTGATGTTTGTTATGATCTGAGCGAGGCGCGAAGACCGCTTGAGAACCCCAATCTTACAGAAGAGCAGCGTAGGGAGTACCAGAGACATTACCAAAATACGGCGACAAATAAAATGAGGTTTAAGGGGAATGCTGAGCGGAACTGGTTTGCGAATCAGTTCGCGAGAGCAGTGGCGATTGATGAATACTTGCGTGGACAGAAGCAGTTGGATTTTTTGAGCTACAGTAGGCATGTGAGTGAGGTGGGGACTGTGTATGATATCGACAAGTTCCAAAAGGATATTAACGGATTTATTACCGATCTCCGCTATATTTACGATACCTATGGTGATACGGAGTACCATAAGCCCAGGCGAGCATGGGATCCTGATAAGCCTAACGGTGAGGGTGGTTATGGTGCCTATAGAGATATGACTGTCGCAGAAGCGAGATTTGGGAGAAAGCTGCTTGATGCTGATGTTTTTAAGACCGATGGTAAGCTCGATCCGATCAAGGTAAATGAGCACAAAGCAGATATCCGCTTACAGGCTTTTATGGTCTATGTGGGGTCTGAGATTTTGGCAGCACGCGAGTTATCTAAGTATGCCACGCATCAGCGCTTTGACTTCTCTGAGGTCAATATGGTTCTTGACGTCATGAAGAAGTTGCCGGGAGACATGTTTTATGACGAGGATGATCCTAAAAGGACTGAGGTAAGTAAGCCTTTGCTTGGGAAAAGACGCATGGAATACTTGAAAGAATTTGCGAATGTTACCTTTGCCAAGCTTTGGGGCCTGGAGTTCCTGAAAGAAACATTTATGGGAACAAAGGATGAAAAAACGAAGTTCTGGTCCGCAGTTGCAGAATTCTGGATGCTTATTTTGAAGGGCGGCATCAGTTGAACTCTGCCAGATTGACGATAATATTTGTAATGATTTGAGGTGAAAGTAGGGTAATGTTGCGTAAGTTACGCTTTATGGTCTCCTCCGCCTCTATTTTCTCTTATAGATCCCGACAACTCTCTGATCGCTGCTGCTAATTCTGACTTCTGCCCCTCACTGAGTTCGGATAAAGGCTTTTGTCCCTTGTGATCTGTGCTTGCCAGCTTGTCATTCAGTGCAGACATGAATGCTGCATCATTTTTGTGCTCTTCGGGAACCATGGCTGCTACCTCAGGGTGAAGTGGTGCAGGTTGTGCAGGCTGGGACGCATGCGCACTTGTAGGTGTCTCAGGGGTTTGAGGACGAACTGCCTGTGTCGCTGCTTCAGGTGCGCCTGTGTGTGGTGGAACGGTGGTCTGAACTATATCCTGTGTCAGCTTGTCCATTTCTTTTCTTTGGTCTTGTGAGAGTTGATTATTGGGAGTATTTTCCCATGATTTACCCTTCGCTGCATCCTTAAGTCTTGCGATAACGGAAGGATTATTTTGGTGTGGAGCAAGGGCAGGATGACCCATGAATGGCGCAGGCACACTCGGCTTAAGTGGAGCGCCGCTTGTGGTGCTGCTTATCTTTTGTCCTAAGAACGGCTTTGTTGCCGGTCCTTGTGGAGTTGGACTTGATGTCGTGTTGATTTTTCCAATAGGCTTTCCTTGTGGTTGACCAGTGCTTGCCATTGCTCCTCTTGCTGATCCTCCTGGCCCCGGATTTTGTTGTCCTGGCTGCTGCTGCTGTTGTTGCGGATTTTGATTGTTAGTCCCACTCCCTTTCTGCTGACGTGCAGCCGCGGCTCTGGCATCCAGTTGGTGTTTTTGGTCTCGCTCCCAGTCGCTAAGTTCGTCGTTCTTCTTCCAGCCCAAGCCTTTATTGCGGTTCCCCCTGCTTTCTGCCGAGCGGCCTATCCATTTTCCTGCCACCGGTAAACCTGATAATCCACCAATCTTGTTAAGACCCGGTATCTTACGTATAACGGGTATATTACCTATCTTACCGGTCATGGCACCCATCTTGGCATTCTCGCTAACCTTGGCTAAAATACCAATAGGTTTCCCGTCTTGAGCTCTAGCGGTCCATGCGGCTACTTGTCTCTTTGGTACGGCAGCTGCAGCTCCTGCTCCCATAGCTAGTGTACCTGCTATTGCTGCACCAGCCTGTTTGTTTGGTGCAACTTTGAGCTTTTCTTCGAGCTGGCTAAGTAGCGTAGGTGCCACCATCAGAGCGCCAAATGCCAAGATTGTGCCAAAATTCTCCATACTGGGATTTCCTACCAGAGGAGGGGTGAACGCTGTCCCCGTGGGCTTGTTAAAAAGATCCATTAGTAAGCGTGCGGCGAGCAAAAGAAGAACTGTTAACGGGAAAACAGCTAATTTGGCGAAGAGATGGCGTATCCATTGTTCAAATCCCATGGGCTTTCCAGGCAGAAGACCAAAGACTATCCAGAGTGGTCCTACTACGACATCAAAGAGGATAAAGATATATGCCTTCAAAAGCATGAACCAAATCCTGAACATGACAACAAGGACGATGACATAGACAACAAGCAGCATGAGTATAGTAGCTGCAAATGAAGCTAGGCTGGCAATAGTATTTTTGACACACTTATCAATATTGACATGGGGGACTATTCCAGCAAATTTAAAGCACGGCTCGCCTGTATCCTCCCCAAGAGCGTCATCAAATAAATCATTGAGAATTGATTTTACCAGTCCGCCTGCGGCTTTTGATACGCTGCCAGTTATATGGAATATTCCTTGAGCACCTATTTGAACAGGTCCCACTTTTGCCCCCTCAGTCCCAAAAAGCTGATTTATGTACCCAAAAGGTGTTTGGAGAAGGTCTTTGGTAGCTACTTCGGCTAAAGACTTACCCTCCTTACCTGTTTTGGGATTGCCACCTTCGCTACCGGTTATGGTATTGATGCTGACATACGTAGTCGTCCACATCAGATCAATCATGAGTCCTGCGATAGCATAGGAAAAGGTAATGAGGAGGATGCTGACGATGACTTTTGGAATCTGGTTCTGAACGCTCATTACGGTACGAGGGTCGATCTTTACCCGTAACATGACGGCGACTCCGATGAGAACAAAGACAAGTACGAGGAGGCTGTAGGCAATATCGCGCGATATTTTCCAGAGTGGGAGTAGGGGCGCTAGACCTCCTGAATCGAGCGTGGTGCCTGCAGCATGAGCAGTCTTGGTGATGCCAAAACTATCCGCCAGGTAATTTACGTAGTGAGTGGAGCTGGCAGGTGGAGTGTACAGTACGCCGATTTGATTTGACAAAAAGCCTGCCAAGCCTTTTGGTTCATTTGAAACCGAGTTAGCTGGAGCGTAGCCGATTTTATGTGTTTGGACATTTATCCCGAGGCATCCTTGAGCAGGGTTAATAACGTCAGTTCCTGAAAGCTGGCAAAGAAAGCTCGCGAGGAGTTCTATTGTCACGGTCTGAACGAGTGTATGCTGATTATGTTGGACATCCGAATCGAGGTTGGACATGATAATTGTATTCGTTGATTTGGAGTTATTCCCGGTCTGCGTAGATGAGTCTGCGTAAACATGAGGCGTGGCAATGGCAGCCAGGAAAATGAACAATAGGGTAAAGATGAGCTTCCTCAGGATAAACATACGTTTAAAACGCTACAAATTTAGTGTGATAGATTTTTACGAGAATGTCAACGTGTTGACATGTTAATTGTCAGAGCACAAACCTATCCCATAGTCTTGATTTAATAGCCTCGTTATGTTATAGTCCAGGCGTGGGAGCACTGCTGAACAGACGCGTTCAAAAGCCGTGTGTTCCACAAGACTTGATCTTTGGTAATTTATTTTCTTAGAAGGGGGGTGATTATGGCTAAGCCTAAGGTACCTAAGCCGGTATATCTTTTGAGTGATTTCTGGATTCGGCTCGTCGTTATCCTTCTCAGCGTTTTTCTGGCTCTTTGCTTTGCAGGGTCACATACTGTGATTGGTTACATAGTAGCCACGCCCTTGGTGGGCCTTGCCCTTCGGTTGGCATGGGGCACCTTGGATCAGACTATAAAGCTGACGAAGTACAGGAGGAAGTGCATCAAGGAAAATAAATGAAAAAGATAACTCTCTGAAAGGGGGTAAGCAGTAATAAGTGACGGAGCGTCACTAGCGTTACTGATTATTTTTGATCAAAGAGAAAAAAGCGGTGTAAGGTCTGTATTTGTATATTGACCATTCGGTCATTTGGCTTATGCCATCACAAATATATATCCCAAGCCGCTCTTTTCGCGTTAAAAAGCTTGAGGGAATGGCATGCTAGCCTTAGGCGTCTTGCTCATCTTAGTTATTCTTTCGTGTAGCAACGCCAGCTCCAATTGGCGATATCTCATCACCTGATTCTCGCACCAGTTTTATAGTGTAAACTGGCTCTTGACCTTTGTCCGACGCTTCATTAAAAGCAGGTTCATACGTGCTTCGTATTGCTTGTGACTCTTCCTCAGTGGACCCTAAGAGCTGTAGAGCTCTTTCAAAAACCTCAGCATTTTCTGCCAAAAGAGCGCCTCGAGCTAGTTCTCGACCAAGCTCGTTTGCGCGCTCTTGTACGGCGGAAAAGTCTTCAGGCGCAATTTGCTTTACCTTGTCCTTATCCAGAATGTCATTTAATTTCTTTTTAAAAGAGAGATATTCATCTTTTGTTAATGCATCTCTACCAGTCTTGCTAATTACTTCAGTTATTTTTTCATCGTCTACTTCTGTCAATATTTCTGGCTCTTCGTCAGGGGCTGTGTCATCATCGGGTGTTGTGGGTTTCGGTTGATCGGGGTCTTCTCCAGCGGGTGTATCGTCAGTAGTTGATTCGGCCGGTTTTCTTTCACTTTCTCGTTTGGTTCGTACATATTCCAGTATTGCGGTCTTTTGATCCTTATCAGCCGTTGTTTGTTCTCGTATTGCGTCCTGAGCGGCTGCTATTTGATCTGCTTCAATACCGAGGCTTCTCCAGTCGTTCTCAGTCATATCACGAAAGCCTGTGTCGCTCGGGTTATCGAACCCGGGTGCTACAAGAACCGCATCTTCAGCCTCATGTCTGGCATCTGGGTCTTTTATACTGCTGTAGTTAGGGTCGGTGGATGGATGATATCCGAGCTTATTACCGTCTTTTGATACCTGTATTCTGAACTTGGTTTCTAGTCCCCGCTCAAGGGCTTCTTGGTAGTGGCTCAACTCATGATCGTACAGTTGCTGTACTTGTTCATCGGTATCATAGACACGTTTATCTTTGAGTTGTCTAAGCGCTTCAAGAAACTCTTCGGGCGTATCAAAGTTGGCTATGCCCTTTTCCTTATCATGTAGCTCTTTTATTTTCCGATCAAAGTCTATTTGCGAAAGACCACCGTTTTTGATGGCGTTCATAAGTCGTGCCTCTTCCTCATGAGCCTTATTCACAACCTCTGTCGTTTCAGACTCGTCTGCAGCCTTATCCAGCTTGTCTTTGATTTTCTCTCGGCGCTCTTCTGCCTCTCGCTGCATTGCTTCTTGGGCGCTATAGATGGATTCCAGACGGAGCTTTTCAGATGGATCGGTCACAGGATTACGTATGGTATCTTTGACTCCGATTGCTAGTTCGGACCTGACATTTTGATCTTTTTGCGCCTCAGAAAGGAGGGCATGGGAGATAGCGTAGTCTTTGACCAGAAGATTGATGTCGTCTTTTGTTCCAAAGGCATTAAACAATTCTTTTATAGATTCCATTCTTTGGTCGAGCTTATTGAGATCGATGTTACCATTGGTGTCTTTGCATCCTTCGGCAAGCGTCTTGGCAAATTCTACGATATCACCCCCGCCTCTGAGGTGCTGATCCCAGAAGGCTTTAATATCACCATGTAGGTCAGCTCCTTTGGCATCAATTCCAAGCGATTTGAGTGCGTCTCTGGCAGTTTCGGCATTCTCAGCTCCGTCTCTTGTAACATCCGTTGCCCATCCGGCAGCTCCCTCTGCCCATGCATCGACTGAGCCAATCTCGGGTCTTGCTTCCTTCGAGCGTCTTTTTATTGCTTCAGCCGGAAGATCTTCGGGAGATTTCCCTGATGCTTGATCGGCGACGCTTTTTGCATCGTCTTCTGAATATGCATTATCACCATTAAGGGCTTCGTTATCCTGGGTAGA
>JAHFKE010000123.1 GCA_023245515.1 Candidatus Levyibacteriota bacterium | reverse complement strand
ACATAAGTAGTGAAGCTCAGAGATATAGGGATACTTTGATTGAAGCTGTAGTTGAGGCAGACGAAGAGATCCTAGAGAAGTATCTATCAGGTAGCGTGATTTCGGATCAAGAGATTTTGAAGGTATCTAGAAAAGCCTGTCTTACACTGGACATCGTACCAATTTTTTGTGGTGCATCGTTTAAAAATATCGGTGTGCAGCCATTATTGGATGCAGTAATAAACCTTCTCCCTTCGCCCTTAGATGTTCCCCCAGTTAAGGGATTGGTTATTTGTGAAGACGAACCTCAAGAGGTAAGAAAACCTGATGAAGTTGAACCGTTCTCAGGTTTGGTGTTTAAAATCATGAATGATCCGTTTGTGGGTCAGCTGGCCTTTGTCAGAGTTTACTCCGGAAGAATAGACTCTGGTTCCACTGTATATAATTCTTCGAAAAAAAAGAGAGAGCGAGTCGCCAGAATTCTTCAAATGCATGCTAACAAGAGAGAGGATATTCCCACTGCTAGTGCGGGGGATATAGTCGCGATAGTAGGACTAAAATTTTCTTCTACAGGCGATACATTGTGTGCTGAGGGAAAGCCCTTGCTTCTGGAGAAAATTGATTATCCTGAGCCAGTAATCAGTATTACCGTGGAGCCGAAAACTCAGGCTGATCAGGAGAAGCTATGGGAGTCCCTAAAACGTCTAGGCCTTGAGGATCCTTCCCTAAGAGTTAAAATTGACGAGGAAACTGGACAGGTCATCATTTCTGGAATGGGAGAGTTACATTTAGAAATCGTCATCGATCGACTTTTTCGGGAGTTTAGGGTTCAAGCCAATATTGGGAAGCCTCAGGTAGCCTATAAAGAGACGGTAGTTTCAGCAGGGCGAGGAGAAGGCCGGTTCGCCCGTAATATTGCAGGAAAAAATCAAACAGGGCATTGTATTATTGAACTTTCCTCCCTTCATCGTGGTGAAGGATTCCTATTTGAAAATGCTCTTACTAAGGCAGAAATTCCAAGCAATTTTACTCCTTCTATTAAGCAAGGAATATTTGAATCATGTTCCAGCGGGTTTTTGGGTGGATTTCCCGTGGTTGATCTTAAGGTCCGTCTAGTTGGTGGATCTTTTGTTGAGCCCGAGGCGACTGAACTAGCTTACAAAATAGCTGCTGCTATGGCTTTTCGTGATGCTTACACAAGTGCGGAACCCGCACTATTAGAACCCATAATGAAATGCGAAATAATTTGTCCTGATTCGTTTCTTGGTGAGGTTATCGGGGACTTTAATAGTAGGCGTGGTCGAGTGGTAGAAATAACTCCAAAAGCTGGCCTACAGTTAATCAAGGGGCACGTTCCATTGGCTGCAATGTTTGGATATTCAACAGCAATACGTTCAGTATCTCAGGGGAGAGCAACATTTAGTCTCGAACCCTTATTTTATGATCTGGTTCCTTCTGCAATTGCGAAGGAGATTATTTCAAAAACATCTGGTATGAACGTTTAATAAAAAATTGGTTCTTGACTGCAAAACCGCTGCTTGAATATTTGTAAGTAGAAAGATGAGGAAATATGTCTAAGGAGAAATTTGACCGTAGTAAGCCACACTGCAACATAGGTACGATAGGCCACGTTGACCACGGGAAGACGACGTTGACAGCAGCGATCACGACAGTGTTAGCAAAGAAGGGATTTGCGCAGGCACGGGCCTATGATCAGATTGACAATGCGCCAGAGGAGAAGGAGCGCGGGATCACGATCAATACGTCACACGTGGAGTACCAGACAGACAAGCGGCATTACGCACATGTGGATTGTCCTGGGCATGCTGACTATGTAAAGAACATGATCACTGGAGCAGCGCAGATGGACGGAGCCATATTAGTGGTGAGTGCAGCTGACGGTCCAATGCCTCAGACACGTGAACATATCTTATTGGCGCGTCAAGTAGGCGTACCCGCGGTCGTGGTATTTTTGAACAAGTGCGACATGGTTGATGACAAGGAGTTGTTGGATCTTGTTGAAATGGAAGTTCGTGAGCTTTTGACGCTTTACAAGTTTCCTGGAGATACGATTCCAGTGATTAAAGGTTCAGCGACGCAAGCACTTAAGGGAGATACCGGAGAATACGGTGAAGATTGCATTGCTAAGCTCATGGATGCTGTAGACAGCTTTATACCTCAGCCCAAAAGAGATAAGGACAAGCCTTTTTTAATGCCAGTAGAAGACGTATTTTCGATATCTGGCCGAGGCACAGTGGTGACTGGTCGAGTAGAGCGCGGCATAGTTAAGGTCGGTGAAGAAGTTGAGATCATCGGGTTACGTCCAACTATTAAGACAGTTGTTACAGGCGTAGAGATGTTTAGAAAGCTGCTAGATCAGGGTGAGGCTGGGGACAATATCGGCGCACTACTGAGAGGGACGAAGAAAGAAGAAGTTGAACGAGGTCAGGTGCTTGCAAAGCCTGGCAGCATCACTCCTCATAAGAAGTTTAAGGCCGAGGCTTACATATTAACAAAAGAAGAGGGTGGTCGTCACACACCATTTTTTAATGGATATCGGCCACAATTTTATTTTCGTACCACAGACGTAACTGGTGTGGTAAAGCTTGCGGCGAACGTAGAAATGGTGATGCCTGGTGACAATTGTGCGATGGAAGTTGAGTTGATTACTCCTATTGCGATGGAAAAAGAATTGCGCTTTGCTATTCGCGAAGGTGGTCGTACTGTAGGCGCTGGTGTCATCTCAGAAATTTTAGAGTAATTTTAAGGTAGGAGCAGTAGTATATGCGAATCATTGTGAGCTTAGATTGCTCAGAGTGCAGGCGAAAGAATTATTGGACTAACAAGAATAAGACTAAGACGCCTGACAAATTGACATTTAATCGCTACTGCAAGTTTTGCAGAAAGCACACCTCTCACAAGGAAGGCAAGTAGCTGGCGAATTCTTACGATTGAGGGCTGTTTCTTTGTGAAAAGGACAGCCCTCATTTTTATAGATTTTGAGGCCAGTAGTTCCAATTGGTAGAGCAGCGGATTCCAAATCCGCGTGTTGTGGGTTCGAGTCCCT
>JAHFKE010000122.1 GCA_023245515.1 Candidatus Levyibacteriota bacterium | reverse complement strand
CTCCTTATCCCCTGGTGCTGCAACTACTGCTATCCTTCTTCTTCTCTCTGGATCAGCATGCATAATGGCTGCGCTTCTTGCCACATTCTCTGGAGTACTCATGGCATACCCCCCAAACTTCACGACCACAAGGGGACTTCGTTGCTCTTCCACCAAGAAAGGAGCAGGACTGGATAGCGGAGAGGGGTCAATCAGTCTCGCTGTATCAGGTCTTTCAAAAGTAGTTGCGCGAGCGCTTATTTCTTTCATAGTTTGACTCTAGATTCGTAATTTTAACAAAAGTAAGCCTTAGAGGCAAGATTGAGGCTATGTCACAATCTCAACTTCAACTTCAAGGATAAATCCAAACGCCTTATGAATTTTTTCTTGAATATGGGCAATTATTCCTAAGACATCTTTTGCTCTTGCATGACCTAGGTTGACGATAAACAATGCATGTTTTTCTGAAACTTGCGCGTCGCCCACACGATACCCTTTTAGACCCAATCGCTCAATAAGGCTTGCCACTGCGACCTTCCCATACCATTTCTTTTCAACGTTTTCTCGTAAATCAGGATAGACAGATAGCACTTTTTTTATCTGCTCTCCATCACGAAGATTTTTGAAAACTGATCCACAGTTGGGATATTCAAGCGGATGACGATCGCGACGGAACTGAATGCTTTTCTCATAAGTGACTCTCGCTAGCTCCATTTCTTCAGCGCTTGCCTTCTTGAGCTTAAATTTTGCTGAGATGACAATCATCTTTTTATGACTCTTTATTAAGCTACCGCGATACACAAACTGCAACTGTTCGTTTGTAAGCGTCTTAATCTCAGGCCTTTCACCTGAATAGTCCAATACCTCAGCCTCAACAAGACTGTCTTTTATCTCCCCTCCAAATGCCCCGACATTCCCCCGAACTCCTGCCCCAACTGTACCAGGCAAACCACCGGCCCACTCAAGGCCCACTAGTTTATTTGCAAAAGAGAATTGTATAAGATCGTCCAAAATCTCTCCGGCAAAAACTTCTACCAGACCATCTTCACCTATCACAGGAGAATTATTCTTTTCAGAAGAGATTTGGACTACTAATCCATTGAAATAATCATCTGTAAAAATAAGGTTGGAACCAAGTCCGCAAACAAAAATCTTCTCAACGTGGTTTTTTTCAATAAATTTAATTGCCTCTAAAATAGCTTCCTTATTTTGAGCAGATATAAAATATTTTGCCTTGCCCCCAATTTTATACCAAAGCACTTCGGAGAGTGGAAAGTCATTGCGGATAATCATACTTCTACTTCTGCTACCAAAGACTCATCAAGTCGAAATAAGCCTTCATCCAATCTCTTTTGATCCAGAAAATGAGCCATAAAACCAACGGATCGAGACAAGACAAAAAAGGCGTTGAAGAATTCAATCTCAGTAAGCTTTTGTAGCTCCTTGTCGGACAGTCCCTCTTTTTCAGAAAGAATATCAAGAAGTACGCAAGCTATAGCTCCGTCCACATTGAGGATCAAATTACTTTTCTTGGCAGTGGTAGTTTTCTCAACGTCCAAAGCAAATTGAGTAAAACGCTTAAGTGGGAGTCCTTCTGTAAATTTCTTAAGCTGCGCAACGCGTGGATCAGGAAAATCAACCCGATATTTTTTATGTCCAATTCCCAGAACATACTGTCGCTTGCTGGCAAAGTCTTCAACAAATTCCGATGCACTTTTCTCTGATAAAACGCCGCTTAACCAATTCGTTGCCGCCTGATTGATAGCCCCTCCAAAACGGGGGCCTATTGTCAGAAGTCCCGCTGACAGACTTGAGACCAAATCACGACCGGCTCGGGCAGTGACAATAGTATTAACTGCCCCTGATACGGATGGTCCATGATCCACCGAGATCTTGAGCACAAAATCAATAAACGATTCAAGCTCCTTGGATTGGATCTTGCGCCCCAAGAAAAGAGATGTTGCAATAGATGCAAAAGAATTACCTTGAGCAAATCCTAACAAGTCTTCTCCAAGCAGATGAGGCTGGCCGTCTTTTTCAGAAAAAATACTCGTCGCAATAAGTGCAGATTGTCTATCATTCATGGACTCTACTATTGTAGCATAGTCCTTGTCCGTAGTCGCAACGCCATCTATATTCTTAACCATCTCTAGAAACTCCCCATACGAATTACCGACAATTGCTCCTGCAGCTTTTAGCGATTCTCTTTTGCCCCTTGCTGTCTCTTCCTTTCTTGAAGCCAAAGCTTTTGCATGTCCAAATTGTGGCGGCGTCTCAAACATCTCAGCAACACTACCTGCAATATAACACAAGACAGGCTTTGTTATTTTTTTCGCTCTAAGGAGCTCTGCCAAATCAGCTTCATCCGTACCACCAAGTTCACCAAAATAAACGATTGCTCTTGTCTGCGCGTCTGCTTCTGCCGCGAGAAATGCTTCTTGAGGCGTCGTTATCGGAAATCGCTCTCCTCCAAATGACAAAGAGAATGATATCCTTTTTCCATATTGCACAACAGTATGAATAATCTCATTTGTCATGCCACCGGATGAAGAAAAAACTGCGACATCACCTGAAGTAAACAAGTGCGCATCAGCCAATTGCCTGACATCAACTCCGCCAATAGGACCAAGCTTTAAAATGCCTGGGATCAGAAGACCGATACTTGCAGGGCCCGTTATAAATATATTTCTTTCCTTTGCCAAATTATAGAAAGTAAGCGCGTGCTGTTCAGGCACACTTTCAGCAAATACCACTCCTCCAAGCAGATGGGGGAGCGCCTCAAGCGCTGCTGTGGTCGATGCAAGAGTACGCCTTCCTGAGGATACATTGAGAAAAAAACTAATCGAATTTTTCTTCTCTGCAGAAATCTCATCAAAAGAAGCATGGACAGGAATAAGAATCTCCTTCTGTCCGAAAAAGTACCGCTCAAAATTTCTCCCCGCTGCAATAATTGCCTTAACAGAAGGCTTTTCTTTTCCGGATAAAAAATCGAAGTCAAGAATTGATTGAATGATGGGATGATGACTCCCAATTGCTACAACCTTAGCCTCTGTTGTTCGTAATAAGTTAATATCTAACATAAATAATTTTAAAC
>JAHFKE010000121.1 GCA_023245515.1 Candidatus Levyibacteriota bacterium | reverse complement strand
TCATTAATTTTATTGCTTACTTCAAAGCAGTCAACACGCCCTTCTACCCTATTGACCCACTCATCCTTCCCCAAGCGCCCAAGAGGACAGGCTTCACCGCCGTTGAATGGGGAGGAACGATAGATAGCGGAATTACCGGAATGTAAAGGTAGAAACGACATCCTCAAAAACCTTTTCAAAATCCCGATTCACTTGGGGGCTTTGATATCTATATACTATCTCGTATCCATATCCCCCTTTATTCAGAAAGACATGTGTCTCCTGCTCTACCACCTCGTCATTCGGAGATTGTCCTCTTAACCTTTGCGCAAACGAACCACCAAGATAGGTGCTATCTTTCTTGAAACCCAAACCCTCATAGATATCCATTCTTTCTGTCAAGTATGGATGGGCAATATTCTCACTTACAGTGACACTCATACTTGGGACAAAAACATCATCAGTCAGGTAAGAGGGCCTTATAAGCATTCTTCTCCCACCTTCAAACTGCTCCTCAAGCACCTTCCAGCTTCTCGGATAAACCAGTGTATATTTTTCATCCCGATGAGTATAATACGATTCTTTTACACCCTCTTCTGCAGATGGTACAGGATTAGTTGACTCAATTCTATCAATGATCTCAGACGTGCCAATCTTCTGCTTATACTGAGTGGGCTCAGCTTTTTGCTGCAATGCCAAAAGCCATACGATAAAAGGCACAAGTATCAGAACTACCATGGTCAAAAAAACCGGCATGCTGACTTTCTGCTTACTTTTTTTGCTAGCATATCGCAAAGCTTTCATAAATTAAGTATCCTATTATAAAAATAGCTTGTCAATAACTCTGCAGTCTGCTCTATCCTTCAATACTTCTTTATCTTCCACAAAAAAAGGAATTTACTAATAATCACGATTCCTATACCATAAATATAGAATGACTTTACATAAGAGAAGAAGAACAAGTCCTAAAAAGAAGATGAGTCGCGGTTCATCGAAGATATATATTATCTTTATTATGGTGACCGTGCTCGCGGGATTTATGTTCGTAAGAAACTTGGATATAGCAGGTCCGATCAACGACGCTACTGTTGTGAATATTAAGCCGCCGAAGAACGAGAACGGTAAGGACAATCTCCAGCTTTATACATTTGATTACGCAACGATTGCCCCCACCAGTCCCCCTCCTGCACCTGATGAGAAGAAGCCTGATAATGGAGGAAAGCCACCAGACAATGGAGCCGCATGTGGTCACGATCAACTAAAGGGAGCAGGTTGCGATTGCCCCTCAGGGTCAAAAGCTACCGCGTATTGCAACGAAAATTTGGACGACTGTAATAAAAATGGAGGTCTAAAAAATGACCTGCCGGTACCAAATCCATACCCCCCTGGAAAACTATTCTGCATGTATACGCCTGACCAAGCAAGAAATAAAGAAAAATTAGCTGACACAACAAATTGTGTGGCGGCATGTATTGATAAGCCTGTTATATATCTTTATCCCACAAAACCGACACTTGTTGATGTAAGCGTCGTCTCACCCGGAAGGATTTTTGTGAGTGACCCCCTCTATCCTACAGGCGGATGGAAAAATGTCTTAGCTCATCCTGATGGTCGCTTGCTGTATGAGGCAAAAGAATATAAAGAACTCTATTACGAAACAGCTGTATCAAAAGTGAACCCTCCCAAAACCGGTATCGTCATCGCTACAGCTAATCTCGATGAGAAACTGGGTCACATCGTTGATCAGCTAGGACTACGCGGAGAAGAAAAAAAAGAATTTATGGACTACTGGATTCCCCGACTCATAAAATTAAATTCACCCTATATCCTTTTCTCAATTCTGGATCAGGATGAAAAAGAACGGCTTGATCATGTTGATATATATCCCAAGCCTGACACATTCATTAATTTTATTGCTTACTTCAAAGCAGTCAACACGCCCTTCTACCCTATTGACCCACTCATCCTTCCCCAAGCGCCCAAGAGGACAGGCTTCACCGCCGTTGAATGGGGAGGAACGATCAGCAACGAATAACATCACTGCTAAATTGCTTTTTTAAAAAATATCAAATAGTATTGTTTTAATGGGTAAACTAACGAAAAAGACTATTCGTGTGAATAAATCTGGGCTGCGCAGGAAGAGCAATAGATCTCAGCTCAGAAACCTCTTTATCCTTCTCTTTCTGACTATCTCAACGGTAGCTCTTATCCCTCATCTTCAAACTGTTCAGAATTTTCTGCAAAGAGCGGCAGAACCGGCAGGTTTTGACTCCATAAAAGTCCAGGGGAATAAGCTGGTCACCAATACAGGAAAAACAATAAGGCTTTTTGGCGTGAACCGCTCCGGCACAGAGTATTCATGTGTTCAAAACAAGGGCAACAAGGGTATCTTTGACGGACCGGCAGATCAAGCGTCTATCGACGCGATAAAGAGCTGGAAAATAAATTCCGTAAGAGTTCCGCTCAACTCCAACTGCTGGCTAGGTATTAACAACGCTAAGCCTGGAGGCAAAGAATACCAGGATGCCATAAAAAACTACGTCAATCTTTTGCTACAAAATGGCCTTGTACCGATAATTGATCTACACTGGGACACTGATGGCCCCTGCAGCACCGAATGCCAAAGAAATCTTGCCTCTAAGAAAAATGGGGCTGCATTCTGGACAGCAGTAGCCACAGCCTTTAAGGATACGCCCGCAATTTTTGAAGCATATAACGAACCTAAAGACGTTAAATGGGAATGCTGGAGAGACGGCTGTCAGGAATTTGCCGGCATGCAGGAGCTCGTTAACGCCATCAGAGCAACAGGAGCGAAAAATGTCATCAGTCTTGGCGGCTTGGATTGGGCAGGAGATGATTCACAGTGGCTGGAGAACAAACCGAACGATCCTGCCAACAATCTGGCTGCCTCATGGCACATGTATGACTTTAAACCATGCAAAGAAGCCGCCTGCTGGGAAGACTTAGCAGGTAAAGTCGCAGCACAAGTACCCGTCCTTACCACGGAAATGGGTGAAGGCGACTGTAGCAGTCAATTTGTTGAGAAACTTATGACATGGCTAGATCAAAAAGGCCAAAGTTATTTTGCCTGGACATGGAATAGTACC
>JAHFKE010000120.1 GCA_023245515.1 Candidatus Levyibacteriota bacterium | reverse complement strand
ATGTATGGAAGAATCCTGTACTACTTGTTATAAAATTAAATGCAAAGCTTGCGGTTGGGAGGCGAGCGATACAGAGGTGGCTTGTATCCAGCGTGGAGAATTGACCTCTTGTCCGCTATGCGGATGGAAGCCCCAGTAAGAAGCAAGAATTATGAACTAGGAGGTAGGAATCCTTATCTGCTTCTTAAATCTTAAATCTAAATTGTGGTAAGATAGGTGTAATGGATAATTCTGTTCAGAACGTACAAAATCAGCCCATGACCACTCCTTATCCGCCCAACGCAGGACAGAGAAGTGCTATGCCTCCTATTACCGCAGAGTCCTTGCAGGCTGGATTACCTGTCCCATTAGCAGCCCAGGCAATGTCTCCACAGCCTATCGTAGCACTTCAGGCTCCTGCACCCGTGCAGGCAGTGCCCCAGGTTCCTGTTAATACTCCGGCTGCCCCTATAGCGACGCCTTCAAGCGTTTCTCTTAACAGGGAAGGAGGTCCGATGCAGACTGTGATTAATAACGAAGATAGTGAGCAGACCAATCTGACACAAGCATTTACCCCCCCCGTTGAAGACGATTCGCAGAAGGCAGCCCCGCAGTATGTGCCGACTAGCGAGATGCAACAGGAAGACGTACAGAAAACAACACAGCAATACATTCCTTCTCAGCAGGAAGCTGGGCAAGCTGTAATGCAGGAGGGAATCCAGCCATCTATACCCGAGGTGGCTATTTCCCAGGAGTTGGCTCACATGGTTGAGGCAGCTAAGGAAGCCGAATCGCCTTTTTTACCTCCAGAATTACAAAAAAGCGGTATGCAAGCTGCGAAAGATGCTGTTCCTGTGCCCCCAAATCCCCTGGGTGTGACGGTCATGCCCATGAGTTATCAAAAGTCTGTAGAAACCATAGAAAAAACGAGAAAATCAAAGTTGTCAGAAGGTGTGCGTTGGTTTTCAGAATTTGTTGCCTATCAATGGAGAAAGGTAAATCCAAAGGTGTATAAATAAGCTATGCAGTTACCGCAATTGACCGTCGATAATATTACTGGTGTTTTTCTCAATCTGCTTGGGATAGTCTTCGGCTTCTTAGCGCTGGCTGGACTTCTCTACCTTGCATATAGAGTTTTTGTTGCGTGGCTTCATTATAAAGATAGAGAAGAAGAGTCTTTGAACTCAGTGCTTCTGCAGGTCACAGTGCCTCATGACAATGAGATCAAAATTGATGCAGCAGAGCAGATGTTTGCCAGTTTTGCCGGCATTAGAGGAAGTGGAAAATTTGAGAACTTCAAGCCACAGCCACATCTTTCGTTTGAAATTGTCGGACTTTCAGGCGATATACGCTTTTATGTTAACGTACCTAAGAGATATAGAGATTTTGTAGAAAAGACTATGCACGGTGCATATCCTGACGCAGAGATTGTGACCGTAAATGAGCTGAGTGCTAAGCCCAAAGCAGGTTCCGTGGTCGGAACTGAGTACAACATTTTCTCTGAGAATGGCAAAGTAGCCTTTGCTTATATGAATCTTAAATCCAGCGACTATCTGCCTATAAAAATCTATAAAGATCTTCCCACAGATCCTCTTTCAGCAATAACTTCCGTGCTTGCGAAAATGGGAGAAGGGGAGGGTGCTGTTATTCAGATATTGCTTAAGCCGGCTGATGCGAAATGGGTGAAGGCGGGCAGAAGCTATATAGGAACGATCAAGAAGAACGAATCAAGCCCTGAAAAAGCGAGCTACAAGACTGATGCGAAAGAGTTGGATGCGATAGAGAATAAGCTCAGTAAACCCGGGTTTCATATGACGATTAGAATCGTTGTTTCATCTCAAACTGAAGAAAAAGCAAGGGCTCACCTGTCAAATATCGGTAGTACCTTTACCCAATTTCAATCGATCAATACCTTTAAGAAGCGGTGGTTATTCTTAAAGGGTCTTTTTATGCATGATTTTATTTATCGGTATTTTCCGATGTTCCGTCAGACATCAGTTCTCACCAGTGAAGAGTTGGCTACTGTTTTTCATTTTCCCAACAAAAGTGTCCAGACGCCGGGCATTCACTGGCTTCATGCTAAGAAAGCACCTGTGCCCTCCAACATATCAACAACCGGTCTGTATCTTGGAAAAAGCGTCTATCGTGGTATGGCACGGCAGGTCTTTATTGAGAAATTTGACCGCCAGCGCCACTTTTATATTATCGGAAAGACTGGTACAGGTAAGTCAGAGTTCCTAAAGACCATGATCATGCAGGATATCAATGCGGGTGAGGGCTTGGCGGTTATTGATCCTCATGGAGATTTGATCGAGGATATTTTGCGGGTGATCCCTCCGCATCGTGCGGAAGAAGTTATTCTCTTTGATCCTTCCGATACGGACCGTCCCATGGGCTTTAACATGCTTGAGGCAGATACGGAACAGCAGAAGCACTTTGTGGTGAACTCAATCATCGGACTTATGTATAAGCTGTTCGATCCTAATAAGACCGGTATCATCGGTCCAAGATTTGAACATGCCATCAGAAATGCAATGCTTACTGTTATGTATCAAAAGGGGAGCACCTTTATTGAAGTGGTGCGTGTTCTGACAGACCAGAAATTTGTCGAGGAGCTCTTGCCACTGGTTGAGGACCCGATTATCAGGCGTTACTGGACAGATCAGATTGCCCAAACTTCCGACTTCCATAAGTCTGAGGTTTTGGACTATATCGTTTCTAAGTTCGGCCGTTTCGTTACGAACAAGATGATTAGAAACATCATCGGACAATCAGATAGTGCTTTTAACTTCCGTAAAGTTATGGATGAAAAGAAGATTCTCCTTATCAACTTATCCAAGGGTAAGATAGGTGAGGAGAACGCCAACTTCTTGGGCCTGGTCCTGGTGCCAAAGATTCTGGTGGCTGCTATGTCTAGGCAAGACATGCCTATGGATAAGAGAACTGACTTCTTCCTCTACGTCGACGAGTTCCAGAATTTTGCCACGCCTGACTTTGCACAGATCCTATCTGAGGCGCGTAAGTATCGTTTGAATCTGATTGTGGCTAATCAGTTCATAGGACAGATGGAAGAAGAAATTAAGAACGCTATTTTTGGTAACGTCGGTACTATTGCCTCCTTCCGTGTCGGTGTGACAGACGCGAATTATTTGCAACAT
>JAHFKE010000119.1 GCA_023245515.1 Candidatus Levyibacteriota bacterium | reverse complement strand
TTAGCAAAAAGTAGGAGGGCACCGTCCGTTTGGTCGCCGACCACTTCAAAGTCATTGTCTCCTTTTTCAATCAGTGAAGCAGTGTTGCCCAGAACGCAGGCTTTGAGCAAGTGGGGCAGGGAGTCTTTCTCCATCAGCCAGTGTTTTTTAACTGTCATGGAGTTTTGAGTAATCGTACCGGTCTTATCAACCAGAATGACCTGAATTGCTCCCAGTGTCTCAACAGCTGCCATTTTGCGGACAATCGCGTGTCTCTTTGCCATCCGGTGGGTGCCAATAGCAAAGGCGATGGTGATTGCAGCGGGCAGCCCCTCAGGTATGGCAGCTATGGCAATACTGATTGCAACGAGAACGAGTGGAATGGTCGCGACGTGGTGGAATAATCCTACAGGTATGACCATAAGACCAATGAGTAGTGCGGAAAAGGAGAGGGTCTTACCTAGGTGGTCAAAGTTTTTTTGCAGTGGGGTTTTATCCTCCTCAATGGAAGCAAGCGTATCCGCAATCTGACCAAAGCGAGTGTTCATGCCTGTTTTTTCTACTTCTACGATCCCTCGACCCCGGTTAACGAGCGTCCCTGAGAAAACATCTTCAGAAATTTGTTTGATGACAGCAAGGGACTCACCTGTGAGAATTGACTCATCGACCTCCAGATTGGACGTGTGGACGAGCTTTCCATCAGCGGGAACTCTGGCGCCCTCCGACAGTATGACGATGTCGCCTACGACCAATTCTTCTGCGGGAATTTCGGTTTCTTTCCCGTCTCGCATGACACGCGCAGTCGGCGCGGTGTACGACTTGAGCCTCTTCATCGATTCTTCGGCTTTGTATTCCTGAAAAAAGCCGAAAAGGGCGTTGAGAATGATAATCGCGAAGATAAATGAGGCATCAAGATAGTTGCCGATGAGGAGGGAGAACACTGCTCCTATTGCAAGAATGCCATTAATAACGGTCACGAATTGCGAAAAAACAGCCTCCAAAATAGAGTACGTATCCTGCGAGCTGATCGTGTTCTTTCCGTACTTAGCAAGCAGCTCTTGAGCTTGTTGGGTTGTTAAGCCCTGATGTGTTGGTTTGTCCATATATCTAAGAAGTAAGGTTTTCCCTTAATTCATGCTTCTTGTTTTGGTCGATATTGTAGTGCCTCGGCGATGTGTTTGGGGGCGATATCTTCCGTGTCTTCCAGATCTGCGATAGTGCGGGAGAGTTTGATAACGCGGTAGTAGGATCTACCAGAGAGGTTAAACTTGGCAACGGCTGTTCGGAGAAGTGTAAGGCAGTCTTCAGAGAGGGCGCAGAACTCTTTGATACTTTTATTGTTCAGCTCAGCATTGGAAGCAATAGCGGTATCTTTGTATCGTTTTTGCTGCTTATTTCGTGCCAACTGTACTCGACTCCTAATACTTTCTGAGGCCTCTATGATTTCTTTATCTTCAGTCAGCTTTTCTACTTTGACAGCAGGAACATGAACATGGATGTCGATACGGTCCAGAAGTGGCCCGGATACCTTTTTCTGATATCTGATGATTTGAGAGGGAGCGCAGCTGCAATCATGGGTGTTATCCCCAAGATATCCACATGGACAAGGGTTTTGGGCGGCAACAAGCATGCACTTAGCGGGAAAGGTGGTTTTGCCTTTGGCGCGGGAGATAGAGACGACGTTATCCTCAATCGGCTGGCGCAGGCTTTCCAGAACAGATCTGGGGAATTCAGGGAATTCATCAAGGAACAAAACGCCTCTGTGCGCAAGTGTAATTTCTCCCGGTCTTGGATTGGTTCCTCCACCGATGAGCCCGATGAGTGAAGTGGTGTGATGAGGCGCGCGGAAGGGGCGCTTGTTGATGGCAATATCTTTCTTCAGCAAGCCTGAAATGCTATATATTTTGGTCACTTCCATCATCTCCTCAAAGGTCAATGAGGGAAGGATAGAGGGGAGTGTTCTGGCAAGGAGTGTTTTGCCTGCACCGGGTGGTCCCTTGAGAAGAATATTGTGCCCTCCCGCAGCAGCAATCTCAAGTGCTCTTTTGGTCTGCTGCTGTCCTTTGACGTCTTTCATGTCGTAGTCAAAAACATGGGTGAGTGAAAGATTTTCAAAGTCGATTGGTTCAATTTTCTCAAGCAATTTCTGGCCGCTGAGATGGAAAAAAAGAGATTTGAGAGAGGAAAGAGGGTAAATATCCACATTTTTAACAATCGCTGCCTCAGTGGTATTATCTGAAGGCAAAAATATCTCTTTAAACTTTTTCTCTTTTGCCATGATGGTCTGGACCAGGGCTCCATTAACGGGCCTCACGCGTCCATCAAGAGACAGTTCTCCTGTAAAAACCGAACTTGCGATGTCTCTGTTGAGTTGTCCTGATGCAATAAGTATGCCAAGGGCAATGGGGAGGTCGTAAGAAGGTCCCTCTTTCGGTAGATCGGCGGGTGCGAGATTGACAGTAATTCTTTTGGCAGGGAAGTCAGCGCCGGAGTTGCGGATGGCAGATCTGACACGCTCTTTTGCCTCTTCCACTGCTTTATCAGGTAAGCCGACGATGGTAAAGCTGGGTAGGCCCTGAGCGGCAATATCCACCTCGACCTCTATAGGAACAGCCTCAAGTCCAATGACAGCAGCAGAGATCACTTTCGCAAGCATATATTCATGGTAGCAGGTTTTTCTATGCCTGAATAGCACGACTTAGAGTCCTATAGCTTGATTTTTATCTTAAAATATCTTATAATAAGGGTATGGTAGAGCTAGCTAGGCCTCGTCCTAATGAAAAAGAAGCCCGTGCTTCAGTTGTGGCCCTTATGGAGAAAGATGAAGGCCTTGTTCCCGAGGCAAAAGAGAAGCTTAGGGCAGCCTTGGATCAGTCTGGTGGTAAGGCTGGGATTATTGTTCACCCCTTCTACTTTGAGACTGACCGTTATGCTCCTGTTGGTCTTGATCCAGAGGGCCGTCACTACGATCAATACAAGGAAAGGCTAAAGAATAATGTCGCGCGTTATAGGGATCTTGGATTACCTCTCATTCTCTTTGAAAAAGAAGAGGCTCATACCGGTATTCCTTTAGAGCTTGAGCGTTTGGGTATAGCAGATGGCGAGATTTTTGTCGTTGATACATTTCCTGAAGGTGCAAGTCCGGCCAACTGGATGAGTCTAAACACTCTTGGTGGGGAGCTGTTGTCAGTTGG